>CAMDIP010000082.1 GCA_945899335.1 Bordetella parapertussis | reverse complement strand
CAACCAACCGCAAGTGCGCTTGTATGCCACCGGTTCGCCCTTTGATTCCAAAGATTTGCTCAAAGCACGTGGCTACCGGTGGTCGCCAGAGATCAAATGCTGGCACCGGCAACTGGGGGGTGATAAAGCCTTGCAAGAAGAGCTGTCATGGCTCAAGAACCGTGTCTACCAAGGCAAACACGCCAGCGTGGATATTGAAACGCTGGGCGGCTTGGTCAGACACTCAGACCGTCAAGGCCACAAAACCACCCAGCCGCTGTTAAGTCAATAAGGCACCAACTGCCAAGGCATATTGCAGATTGGAACGTTGGGGTAATACTGCCTAGAGGATTGGCAAAAATAGGCCACGCGGGGCGCCTCTAAGGCCACAGGCGGTGCAGGCGTCACGATGATGGTGGTTGACGGCTGGCTGTAAGCTTGATTGGCCCAGTACAGGCTAGAGCCAATGACAGCAGCTGAGACCCACGGCACCCAGCGCAAGTCCCGATCGCCACGGCCATGACCATGACCACCATGTCCGCGGTCATAACCGCGAGCGTGGCCAGAGTAGCCATGTGAAGAGTGCCCTCGCCAACCATCCCCGCCCGCAAACGACAAGTTAGGCGTGATCAATATCAGACTCAAAGCAGCGCAAAACAATGGCTTTTTCATGGGAATCCTTGATGAAGAACAAATGACATGCTTTTAACGTGACCCATGCCTTCGAGGATGACAAGCAACTGATTTATGATGGTTCTCAATGAAGAAAAGTTTTTACCCCTTTTATCTGGCCAGCCTTGCTGCAGCGTTTTTAGTCGTTTCAGCGCCTGCAATAGCTGACCCCTACAAATTTCCCTACGTCTCCTTGCACGATCTGCCCAGCGCATTGCAAGAAGCCTATCGAAATGAGAAGCCCCATTTAGGCGAGATTGGGCGCTGTGCCGTAAGCTTCGACAACAATATGGACCAAGAAAAAATGGTCTTCACCTGCTCTATTTACGTGAAAATGTCTGCCGTTGCTGAGCGCAAAGCCATGGAGCGGTGCGAGCAAATGAAATCAGCTCGAAGCATCAAATCACCTTGCAAGGTGATTTCAGAGTAAAGCCTTGCGTAAAAGGCTTTACAGAACTTGCAGGTAAATAGCCAAACAAGTGCCGTAGCCAACGACCCAGCACAGGGTGCGAAAAATAGCCCAGTCCATCACATAGGCTAGGAAATACAAGGCTCTTGCAGCGACAAATACCAAGCACAGGGTTTCAAGCAGCGCGGCATCGGCTTGGAAATGCAAGGCCAATAAAACAGCCACGGCAAAAAACGGAAAAGCCTCGAAGCTGTTGTGCTGCGCAGCATTAGCTCGGGCTCGCGCACCCGTTTGCTCGGCCAACCATGCGCGGGGATTGTGGTTATCAAATCCCTTGAAACCCCATTTGGCGCTGGCGGCGCCCAACAAGGGCATGACGCCTGCCACCACGATACAAGCCACTGGAATATTCATGTTTTCCTATTTCTATTTAGAGGCGCGATGCGCCAACGCTTGAATCGCCAAGGCATAGCCTTGCACACCAAGGCCGGCAATCACGCCAACTGCCACGGGTGACACATAGGAATGGTGGCGAAATGCTTCACGCGCAAACACATTGCTGATGTGGGTTTCAATCACGGGCAAGCCGGTTCCCTTGATGGCGTCGTGCAGGGCAACAGAGGTGTGGGTGAAGGCACCTGGGTTAAACACAGCGCCAATGGCTTTGCCTTGCAGGCAAAGTTGCCCATAGGCGTGTATCTGGTCGATCAACTCACCCTCGTGGTTGCTTTGCACAAAATCCACTTCCAAGCCCAAGGGGTGCGCAGTGGCTCTGCACAAAGCTTCGACATCGGCCAAACTGGCGTGGCCGTATTGTTCGGGTTCACGGGTTCCCAAGAGATTGAGATTGGGACCGTTGAGAATGAGAATCTTCATAATTTAAGTATACGATGGCGTCCTTGGGAGGAGCCATGATTCGTTTGGTGGTTTTTGATGCTTACGGTACCTTGTTCGATGTGTACTCGGTAAGTGCCATGGCCGAGACTTTGTTTCCCGGGCAAGGCAGCGCCTTGTCTGTGCTGTGGCGCGATAAACAAATCGAGTACAGCCGCTTGGTAACCATGAGTGACCCTCTGAACCCCTTGGGCAGTCGCCACTACCAATCCTTTTGGGATTTGACGCGACTTGGCTTGCAATACGCCTGCCAAAAGCTGGGGTTAGAACTCACCCCGCCCAAACAAAAACAATTGATGGACCAGTACGCCCAACTCAAACCCTTTGAAGAAAACAAAGATGTCTTGCAGCACCTCCAAGCCATTGGGATGCGTTGCGCAATTTTGTCCAATGGCAGTCCCGATATGCTGGCCAAAGCCGTGAGCAGCGCAGGGATGACGGGCTTGATTGACAAAGTACTGTCGGTCGATGAGGTGCGGCAGTTCAAAACTTCACCGCAAAGCTACGGCTTGGTTACCCACCACTACCCCATGGATGTGCGCGAAGTGCTCTTTGTATCCAGCAACAGCTGGGATGCGCTGGGTGCAACTTGGTACGGCTTCAAAAGCTTTTGGGTCAACCGCCAAAGCTTGCCCTTTGAGACCCTAGGACCCCGCCCCACCCACAGCGGTTCTACCTTGAAAGATATATTGCCCTTGCTATGAAGAGGTGGGTAGTGATTTGCCTGTTCATGATGGGCGCAGGATCTGTATCTGCCATGGGTTGGTGGGAGGCAAAAGAGCACCTCAAAGGTTTTGATTTGTCGCCAACAGAGCTGAAACAGGTCAGTATTCAATCGGGTTGGTCCAGCGATGACCCCCAGTTGATGATGTTTGAGGTAAGCAACCGCCTGAGTGGCCCCATCTACTGCGTGGGAGCAAGCTTTGAGATGAAAGATGGCAAACAACGCCAACACGCTTTTGAGCCCAAGATCTACGTTCCTGCGGGACAAAAAAGAAATGCCTCTGTCCGAGGCATTGAAAAAAAGAACCTGAAAACCTATGGTTTCAGCTGCCGGTGCATGAAGAAAGCACCTGAGGCAGATTGCGAGAACCCCTATAAATAAGGGGCCACCGCAAATCGTTTAGTTGGGTGTGTTACTACCGGCAGGAGCGGTGGGCGGCGCACCAGGCACAACGACATTGGGCTTGGGCGCGCTGGGGGCGATGCCTGATGGGTAGACGGGGGGCGCACCCACTTGCTGCATTTCGCCGCGGAACTCACCGCCGCGCTCAATTTGGATTTGCGAGTATTCAAGCTTGCCCGAGACTTTGCCGGTGGCACGGATATGCAAATGGTCACGGCAATGAATGATTTGGTGCATTTCACCTTCGACTTCAATGGCGCGGGCAGTGACTTTACCGGTGATTTTTCCAGACTGGCCAATAAAGATTTCTTCCGCTGTCAACTCACCATCCACTGTGCCGTAAATAGTGGCTTTCTTGGGCACGTTGAGCGTGCCTTTGAAAGTGACGCCGTTGCCAATCACCAGATTGTTGGATTGATCAATGTTGGTTGCCATAAGTCGGTCTCGCTTTTAAGTGAAGTGGGTAGTTTAGTAAAAAAAATAGCCGTTTAGCGTGCACACAGAATAAAAGTCAATTACCGCATTGTAGTCAGCGTTTGACCGGTTTAACCTCATAGGGAGCCACAGAAACAGCCTCTAGCAAATATCCGCTGACCCCTTGGGAGGTTGAGACCCGCCCTTCCTTGATCTCCCCCTCGACCCAAACGATGTCCATAGACTCGGGTAACTTCTTGATTTTGCTTTGAGCTGTCGGGCGAATCAGCACAATTTGATTGGCTGGCGGGGGGGGCGTGTGGATACATGCACCAAAATAAGGAACCAACAAAAACTCACGTTTTTCGCTTCGTTCGGCGTCCAAGGGCACGACATAGCCAGGTAAACGGACTTTTTTATTGAGTTGCGATTTGACAATCGGGGCTTCGTCAAATTTTTTGCGCATGGCAGCCATGGCTTTATTGGCTTCGTCACTGCTGTCTTGCAAATTGGACAACTTGCCCACCGCCGCCATTTCCTTGGTCATCTCTTTGACCCAAGGTTCGGGCATGAGGTCGTTCCAATCGATGAGGTTGTATCCAGGGGTTTCGGCGCTCAGACTCAAGGGTGAGATCAGAACGGCAACACTGAGGAAGCAAGACGTTACATAGAACCAAAATCGACGATGCATTTCGTATTCCTCAATTTAAACCGAAGGGGGATGCAAACCATCCGATAAAGACAAACGATAGGCACGCCAAGCCGGCACCAAGCTGGCCACCAAAGCCACGCCACACAAACCCGCCAACGCCCACCAAGCCTGTGTCGCAGGCCAGCCTGCTTGCACCAACACACCAAACTCGGTGCGCAAAATGCCTTGTCCCGCCATCAACAATGCTTGGCACAGCATATAGCCTGCAACTATACCCACCACACAGACCAACAAAGACTCCAACAAAACAAAGCCCATCAAAGCCATAGGCGCCGCCCCCATGGCCCGCAAAATGGCCAATTCTTTGCGCCGACCGGCCATCGCCACCAGCAGCACGGCCGCCACGCTGAACATGGCGCTCACCGCCACCAGCATACCCACCAGCAACAGGGTGTTTTCAACCACTTTCACGATTTGCCATAGCTCGTCTAGCGCTACGCCAGGCATGACCGCCATCAACTGCCCGCGCTCCAAGCCTTCGATCTTGCGCCGCACCGAGAACACCTCGGCACGGTTATGCAAGCCCACCCACACAGCCGACAGACTGGAGGGTTGCAAGTCTTTGATGTCTAAGGCCTGCTGTGCACCGCCTGCCGCCTTGAAAGCGCTGGGGGAAATGCCCATGCCCCAACCGACATGGATGGCCTCGAAAGCCTGCAAGCTGACAATGACGCTGCGGTCTATAGGCGCACCGGTGGGCGCCAAGATACCCACCACGGTCATGGGGTGGTCTTCGTGCTCGGTACCAAGACCGCTGGACTGTCCGTGGGTGAGTACCAGTTTGTCATTGAGCTTATGGCCAAAGCGTTTGGCCACATCGGCACCCAACACCACTTCACTCAAGGCTTCAGGCTTGGTGAGGGGGTCTGCAAAAGCCCGCCCTTGAGCCCACTGCAAACCTTGGCCTTGGCTTTTGAAGCGGGCGAAGATTTCCGGCGTACTGCCCAGCACGGGGTGCCCCATATAGCTGTCGCCAAGTTGTATGGGAACCGCCCACTGCACTTGGGGCAATTGCGCCAAGGCGGTGTAGCCCTCGTAGCCCATGTTGCGCGACGGGCGTCCAATTTGGAAGACGCTGTAGAGCATGAGTTCGGTGGCGCTGCCGCGCGGCCCCACGATCAGGTCCACGCCGCTCAAGGCATTGGAGAAACTGCGTTTGGCGTCCTCGCGCAGTTGCTGTACGCCCAACAAGATCAGCACCGACACGCTGACAGACACCATCACCATGGCCAGCGCCTGCTTGCGCGACCACGCACTGCGCCAAGCCAGGTTCAGCCACATCATGCGCGACTCCTTAAAGGCATGGCAAACATATGGTCGAAGCGCTGAGCCAAATGCGCGTTATGGCTGACCATGACCACGCTGGCAGCTTGTCGGCGTGCGGTGTTCAATAGTAGGTCGAGAAATTCAAGCTGATTGGCGTCGTCCAAAGCCGAGGTGGGCTCATCGGCAATCACCAAGCGTGGGCTGCCCATCAGGGCACGTACCGCGGCCACACGCTGCTGCTGACCGACAGACAACTGATGGACCGGTTGCTGCCACACGCTTGGGGATAAGCCCAAGGTCTGGATCAAATGCAGCGCTTGGCTTTGGGCGTCGCCCCATTCTTGGGCGGCAGCCTGCGCACGGCTGGGAAACAAGCGGGTAGGCAACAGCACATTGGCCTGCACATCAAGGTAGGGCAGCAAATTGAATTGCTGAAAAATCACACCCATGTGTTCGCCGCGCAAGCGGTCTCGCCCAACGCTGTTTAGCTTCACCATGTCTTGCCCCAGCACCTCGAGTTGGCCGTGGCTGACCTCAATCACGCCTGCCAACATGCCCAGCAAGGTACTTTTGCCGCAGCCGCTCGGGCCTTGAATAAACAAGTGTTCACCCTGCAACAGCGCCAGCTGTGCAATATCAAACAAAGGCGGCGCATTGCCCCAAGCGTGAGAGAGTTGCGAAAGCTGTAGGGCGTGGGTCACGGTCTACCAGCGAAGCACAGGGTCTTTGGCTTTGAGTGTGACGCTGGCCTGCCCTTTGGGACTCACCATATCGACCTTCAGGCTACTGAGCCGCGGGTGTTTTTTGAACAAGGGAATGTCCAATTGTTTTAAGGCGTTGGGCTGAGCGCAACTGAACTCGAGCTCTGCATCCAAGTCGCTGTGCTCAGATTTTTGACCCTTGAACATATCTGCGTTGACTTGCAAAGACTTGGGCTGACAGTCCGCCGCCGCAGGCAGTGTGATGAAGTAACTGGCTTGAGCAGTC
>CAMDIP010000081.1 GCA_945899335.1 Bordetella parapertussis | reverse complement strand
GCTGGCGCCTTGAACGGCATTACCCGCAACACGGTGTTTCACATCGCCAAAGATTTGGGCCTAGAGATCGTGCAAAAGCGCATTACCCGCGACGAGGTCTACATCGCCGACGAAGCGTTTTTCACCGGCACCGCCGCCGAGGTCACGCCCGTTCGTGAGTTAGACCGCATCGAAATTGGGGCCGGTAGCCGTGGCCCCATCACCGAAAAAATCCAAAGCGCGTTCTTTGACATCGTCAATGGCCGTAACCCCAAGTACGCTCATTGGTTGACCCAGGTTTGACATGAAAACCATTGAGTTGCTGGCCAAAGAGTTGAACAGCCACGGCGGCGTTTTTTGCCCCAGCCCCTTGGCCGACATGAAGCTGTGGAACAGCCATCCCAAAGTGTTTTTGGATGTGGCGCGTACAGGGCACGCCAAATGCCCCTATTGCAGTACCGAATACCGCCTCAAAGCGGGTGAGCACGTAGCTGCCCATTAATTGGGATCTGACCCCAATTACTCCAATTACTTATGACAGCCAGCTTGGTGATTGCGCCTCAGTGGATAGGCGACGCGGTGATGACAGAACCTTTGTTGCGTGTGCTGGCCCAGCGCGGCGAAAGCTTGAGCGTGGCTGCCATGCCATGGGTGGCCCCCATCTACCGCGCCATGCCACAAGTGTCAGAGGTGATCGAGTTGCCTTTCCCCCGTGGCGGTTTGCACTGGGCGGCGCGGCGTAACTTAGCCCAGCAGTGGCGAAGCCGATTTGAGCGCGCCTATGTAGGCCCCAACTCTTGGAAAAGCGCTTTGCTGCCATGGCTGGCTGGCATTCCAGTGCGTGTGGGCTACCACGGTGAAACCCGCGTTGGCTTGCTCAACCAGCGCATCCCCAACCCCGCCAAAGACCAGCGCGGTGCGATGGTGGCCCATTACCTTGCCTTGGCACAAATAGAAGCAGATAGCAGCGTGCAGCCCAAGCTGGACTTGTCTTTGGACCTGCTCAAAACCACCTTGTTGAGCTTTGACCTTAAATTGGGCGCTTATGCGGTGTTCGCCCCTGGGGCGGAGTACGGTCCCGCCAAGCGCTGGCCAGCGGCCTATTTTGCTGAAATGGGCTTGCGCACGGGCTTGCCGGTGGTGTTGCTGCTGGGCTCGGCCAAAGAGGCCTCACTGTGTGATGACATTGCCAAGCGCATCAACC
Source organism: Bordetella parapertussis (assembly GCA_945899335.1). Lineage (GTDB taxonomy): Bacteria > Pseudomonadota > Gammaproteobacteria > Burkholderiales > Burkholderiaceae_C > Limnohabitans. Next base: position 5,276 of record CAMDIP010000081.1, on the reverse strand, counting down.
AAGAGCGGCCCAAAAATGCGCGTAACTTGGCGGGTATGACCGATCTAAGCCAAGCCATGGCCTTGATTGCTTCCTCACAAGCCATGCTCAGCAACGACTCAGGGCTGATGCACGTGGCAGCGGCCATGGGTGTGCCGCAGGTCGCGGTGTTTGGCTCGTCCAGCCCTTTGCATACGCCGCCTTTGAGCGACAAAGCCGTGGTCTTATGGTTGAAAAACGAGGCCAGTTACCAACCCGTTTTGGACTGTGCGCCTTGCTTTGAGCGCAGCTGTCCTTTGGGGCATCTTCGCTGCTTGAATGATTTGACGCCTGAGCGGGTCGAGCAGGCTTGGCGAGAAGTGGTCAGCGGTTAAGCAGACTGCTTTCGAAGCCCCAAGCCCACCACCACACTCACCACCAGCAAGGCGCCACCCACTTGTACCCAAGCCACTTGTTGGTCTAACACCGCCCAGCCCAACCCCAAAGCAAACACCGGCTCCACATTCATGATGGCCGAGTTGGCCGCCACGCCGAGTTTGGGCAAGACGGTGAACATGATGGTGAAAGCCGTGCCGTAAAGAAAAGTGAGCAGCCCTAAGCCTTGCCAGCCAAGCGTGGTTTGTGGCCAGTGCGGGCCACCACTAAAACCAATCACTGCCAAGGCCACGCTGCCCGCCAGCAGCAAGCTGAAAAATGTGCGCAGCCGCCCGTCCATGCCCGCAGTTTCATGTTGGGTGCCGACTAAAGCCAAGCCGAAACTGCAGGCCGCGGCCAAAGCAAAACCCACCCCCTCGCCGATTTGCGCCCATTGGGCTTGTGCCCCCAAGCCTGAAGCCGCACCCAGCACGTCCAGCGCAATGGCCAGACCGAGCAAGATCAAAGGCATGGACAACAACACGCTGCGTTGCGGTGTGCGCTTGTAAATGAGCTTGTCCCACAACGCCGTCCACAGCGGGTAGGTGTTGAACGCGAGCAAGGCCAAGGCGACCGGCAAGCGCGCCACAGCGGCATACAGGCATTGGCTTTGCAGGCCAATCATCAATCCCACAAAAAGCAAGCCGCGGCCTTGTTGGCGGTTAAAGCGCCAAGAAACATGGGCCACCACCAGCAAAAAAGCCACGACCGCGGCGGTGACCAGGCTGCGCGTGGCTACAGCTGTGGCCACATCCAAGCCGCTGTTAAAGGCGACTCGGGCGGCGATATGGTTGGACGCCATCATCAAAGCGATCAAGAGCAGGGTGAAAAAAGCCTGCAGGCTCAGGGCGCGGGAAGAGGTCATGGGCTAGAGCATAAGCGGGTTGGCTATGATGTTGGGTTGCCCTCCATAAAGCCAAACCTGCCGTGAATTCCCCCTCTGAAGCGCATTATTTAGGTCACCACTTAGGGGGCCCCAGTGCTTTTGGCCGCATCAGTGTGCGCGGTGCTCGCACCCATAACCTGAAAAACATCGACGTCGATATACCGCGCAACCAGTTGGTGGTCATCACCGGCTTGTCCGGTTCAGGAAAATCCAGTTTGGCCTTTGATACCTTGTATGCCGAAGGACAGCGCCGCTATGTGGAAAGTTTGTCGGCCTATGCGCGGCAGTTTTTGCAGCGCATGGACAAGCCCGATGTCGATTTGATCGAGGGCCTGTCACCCGCCATTGCCATCGAGCAAAAAGCCACCAGCCATAACCCGCGATCTACGGTCGGTACGGTCACCGAAATCCACGACTACCTGCGTTTGTTGTTTGCAAGGGCAGGTACACCGCATTGCCCAGAGCACGGCGTGCCGCTGCAGTCTTCGAGCGTGGCGCAAATGGTCGACGCGGTCTTGGCCATGCCCGAGGAGCGCCGCATCATGCTCATGGCGCCAGTAGCACGTGAACGCAAAGGTGAATTTGCCGAGGTGTTCACCCAAATGCAAGCGCAAGGCTTTGTCAGGTTTCGTATTGATGGGCAGGTGGTCGAGTTGGCCGATTTACCGACCTTAGAGAAAAAAGAAAAGCACGATATTGATGTGGTGGTTGACCGCTTGAAAGTGCGGCCCGACATGGCCACACGCTTGGCAGAAAGTTTCGAGACCGCTTTGCGCTTGGCCGATGGCCGCGCGGTGGTGTTGGACATGGACAGCGGCATCGAGCACGCTTTCAATGCCCGCTTTGCCTGCCCCCATTGCAACTACGCGATTGGCGAACTGGAGCCACGTTTGTTCTCGTTCAACTCGCCACTGGGTGCTTGCCCCGCCTGCGAGGGCTTGGGTGAGCAAACCTTTTTTGATCCTGCACGTATCGTGGCGTTTCCAAGCTTGAGTTTGGAGAGCGGCGCCATCAAAGGGTGGGACAAGCGCAATGCCTATTACTTCGCCATGCTGCAAAGCTTGGCCAAGCATTACGCTTTTGACCTGGAAACCCCGTTTGAAAACCTCTCCGAGCAAGTGCAACAAGTGGTGTTGTTTGGCTCTGGAGAGGAAGAAATCAAGTTCAGCTATGTGCTGGAGTCGGGCGCGAAAGCGGGGCGCAAAACCACCAAGCTGCATGCCTTTGAAGGCATCGTGCCCAATATGACCCGCCGCTACCACGACACCGACTCGGCACTGGTGCGCGAGGAGTTGTCGCGCTACCGTGGGCACCGGCCTTGCTTGGACTGCCAAGGCACACGCCTGCGCATTGAAGCCCGCAATGTACGTTTGGGTGAAGGCCTCCAGGCTCGTACTTTGCATGATGTGAGCCACATCACCTTGGCCGAGTGCCAAGCGTATTTTCAAAACCTGAAACTGCAAGGCAACAAGGCTGACATTGGCGAGAAGGTGATTCGTGAAATTGCCAATCGGCTGAAATTTTTGAATGATGTGGGTCTCACCTACCTGAGCCTCTCGCGCAGCGCCGACACGCTGTCGGGCGGTGAGGCGCAGCGAATCCGCTTGGCCTCGCAAATTGGCTCGGGCCTGACAGGCGTGATGTATGTGCTGGACGAACCCAGCATTGGTTTGCACCAGCGCGACAACGACCGCCTCATCGACACCTTGAAACACCTGCGCGACATCGGTAACAGCGTGTTGGTGGTGGAACACGACGAGGACATGATCCGCGCTGCTGACCATTGCATCGACATGGGGCCAGGCGCGGGAGTGCATGGCGGGCGAGTGATGGCGCAAGGCACGGCGGCAGAAATTGAAGCCAACCCCGCGTCGTTGACCGGCCGCTATATGTCGGGCGCTTTGAAGATTGCGGTGCCCGCCCAACGCCGCCCTTGGAAAATTCAGCACAGTCGCAGCGTGACTGCTGCTGCACCTGCGACCAATGTGTTTGGCAGTCTTCCCCCCACCGTGGTGCACAGCGCTGCCAAGCAATCGCTGACTGTGGTGGGCGCTAGCGGCCACAACCTGCAAAACGTCACGGCTGAATTCCCGGTGGGCTTGCTCACCTGTGTCACCGGCGTGTCCGGCTCGGGCAAATCCACGCTGGTGAACGACACCTTGTATGCGGCTGCGGCCAAGCAAATCCACCGCGCCCACGAAGAGCCAGCGGCCCACGAGGACATCCTCGGGCTGTACAACTTTGACAAAGTCATCAGTGTCGACCAGTCGCCGATTGGTCGCACACCGCGCTCCAACCCTGCTACCTACACCGGCTTGTTCACGCCACTTCGTGAATTGCTGTCCGAGGTGCCGATGGCGAGAGAGCGTGGTTATGGCGCAGGACGCTTCTCATTCAATGTGGCGGGGGGCCGCTGCGAGGCCTGCCAAGGCGACGGTATGGTGAAAGTGGAAATGCACTTTTTGCCCGATGTCTACGTGCCTTGCGATGTCTGCTTGGGTCAGCGCTACAACCGCGAGACTTTGGAGGTGCTTTACAAGGGCCACAACATCGCACAAATTTTGAACATGACGGTGGAAGACGCCTTGGCGTTTTTGGGCGCGGTGCCCGCACTGGCGCGCAAGTTGCAAACCTTGATGGATGTGGGCTTGGGCTATATTCGTTTGGGCCAAGCCGCCACCACACTCAGTGGTGGCGAGGCGCAGCGGGTGAAATTGGCGCTGGAGTTGTCTCGCCGTGACACCGGTCGCACACTTTATATTTTGGACGAACCCACCACAGGCTTGCATTTCGCAGATATCGCTTTGCTGCTCAAAGTGTTGCAGCAACTGGTGGAAGCGGGCAACACCATGGTGGTGATCGAGCACAATTTGGACGTGATCAAAACCGCCGATTGGGTGATTGACATGGGTCCCGAGGGCGGCAGTGGCGGCGGTCAAGTGGTGGCGGTTGGCACCCCCGAAGAAGTGGCCGCCAACCCGCACAGCATGACTGGGCGCTACTTGAAACGCTTAGTGGGTGGTGCTGGCTTGCGCTAAGGCAAGCGCGAGGTCATCAAAAATTTTCATCGCCATGGGTGTGGGAATCAAAAACTTGGTGCGCCGGTTGCCGGCGTCATGGGCCAAATCAATCATGCCCGCCTCAAGCAAATCATTGATTTTTCGATGGTTTTTAGCAGGTGAACCTATGCGGCGCATTTGCATGGCTTGCGATACGTTGAGCGGGGCCCCATTTTCGTGGGCTACTGTCAGAGCCATCAATAGTGATTTGGCATCGTTATCAGGCAAAGCATTGTAGAAAGTTTCTTCAATCTTGTTCGCGCTTGCCAAAAAGCGCACAGGACATTTTCTATTTTTCATGTCGCATCACTTTTGTCAGAAGTGATGACCTTACTGCAATTCGGGCCTTAGCGTATTAACCTGTCGTAGACATACAATTTTTACGACAAATATATTTTAAATTAGTATATTTATAAATAATAATTAATTTCTAAATTTTATAAAATTTGGGTCTTCAAGGCTTGTCTTAAATCCAAGGCTGCAGAACGGGCAGCAGACAAAAAATCTTCCCCTTTTGAGGCGTACAGCACCGCACGGGATGCGTTAACGATGATGGGGCCTGTGGGGGTCAAGCCGGCCTTGACGGTGGCCTTGGCGTCGCCGCCTTGGGTGCCTACGCCCGGGATCAACAAGGGCAGCGTAGGCGCAATGTGGCGCACACGGGCAATCTCTTCGGGGTAGGTGGCACCCACCACCAAACCGAGCTGGCCGTTGAGGTTCCAGGGACCTTGGGCGAGTTCGGCGATGTGCTCGAACAAGCGTGGCTCACCCGCAAGATCCGCCAAGCGTTGGTTTTGCAGGTCGTCGCCCCCAGGGTTGGAGGTGCGGCACAGCAAAAACGCGCCTTTGCCGTGGTATTTCAAATAGGGTGCCACCGAGTCAAAGCCCATGAAGGGGGAGAGCGTCACAGCGTCTGCGCCATAGCGCTCAAAAGCTTC
>CAMDIP010000080.1 GCA_945899335.1 Bordetella parapertussis | reverse complement strand
AAGGTCGTGTGTGCGGATGTAGCAGACACACCAAATTGGTGGACGGGGCAATTGTTTGACGCGGTGTTGCTAGACGCGCCTTGCACGGCGTCAGGCATTGTCAGGCGCCATCCAGATATCCCTTTGCTGCGCCGTGAAAGTGATATCGCTGCCTTGGTCAAAGAGCAAAGGCGTTTACTGGATGCTTTGTGGCCTTTGCTGGCACCTGGCGGACGCATGCTCTATTGCACTTGCTCGCTCTTTCGGGATGAGGGTCAATACCAAATCGATTCGTTTCTTGCGCGCAACACTCAAGCGGTAATGCGTCCATCCCCTGGGCATTTAATGCCGGGTAGGGCGGCAAACGCAGCAGGCCTCCTAGACAATGCAGCAAGTAGCCCTGATGGATTTTTTTATGCCGTGCTGGAACAGCGCAATGACGATCGTTGATGCTTGGAAGCTGTGCAAGCGACACGCACAGACGCTGCTGCGTGCATTGCTGGTATCAATGACATTTGGTATTGGGCTGGCACACGCTGACAATCCGGTACAGCTTGAAGAGCTGGTTTTGCAGCGCAACGAAGAGGGCATTTATTTAAGTACCCGCCTCGGTTTTGAACTGCCTCAAAGTTTGGAAGATGCTTTGTCGCGTGGCTTGCCATTGGGTTTTGTGATGCAAGCCGATGTGATGCTTGAGCGTTGGTACTGGTCTGACAAGTTGGTCAGCCGTACAGAGCGTTTTGTGCGATTGAGCTTTCAACCGCTGTCTAAGCGATGGCGTGTTTATGTGTCTGCACAACCTATTCAATCAACAGGATTGGGCGTGAGTTTGGGCCAAAGCTTTGAAAATTTGTCAGAGGCTTTGCAAAGCATTCAGCGCATTTCTCGCTGGCGCATAGCGGATACATCAATGGTGGATATCGCCAGCAAGCAGCGCCTGGAATTTCGCTTCAAGCTGGACCTCAGCCAATTACCCCAGCCTTTGCAATTTGGCGTTTTGGGCGGTGGTTCAGGCTTGGAATACGCCCAAAGTTTGAGGCTACAGGAAGACAGTTTTAAATGAAATCCGAGGCGCCTGTAGCCGGTTTACGGCATCGCGGTTGGTGGTTGGTGGTGGGTCTGACGATACTGGTGTCCATGGCGTTGGTCTTGCTGTTCTTGCTGACACAAGCCACCCAGCGATGGGAAGCTTACGAACAAAACTTCGCCCTGTTGTTTGGATTGAACATGGTGTTCGCCGCATTGTTGTTGGCGGTGATTGCCTGGTTTGGTGTGCGCTTGTTCTATCGATTGCGGCAAGGCAAGTTTGGCAGCCGCTTGTTGGTCAAGTTAGCCAGCATCTTTGCTTTGGTGGGCATCTTGCCTGGCCTGCTCATCTATGCGGTTTCCTACCAATTCGTGACCCGGTCAATCGAGGTATGGTTTGACACCAAGGTGGAAGTAGCGCTGGACGCCGGTTTGAATTTAAGTCGCTCCACCTTAGAGAGCTTGTCCAATGAACTGGCAACCAGCGTGCGCAATGCCAGCCAAGAAGTGGCCGGCGCCTCGAACCAATCCTTACCCCTGGTGCTTGAAAAAATTCGTATTCAACTAGACGCCAACGAAGTCACCTTGTGGCAAGGCAGCGGCGTGACTTTGGCCAGCGCCAGCCAAGAGCAGTATCAGTTGCGACCCGAGCGACCCACGCCAGCGGAGTGGCGTCAGGTGCGCAGCCAAGGCATTAGCTGGCGCAGCGAGGGCTTGGACGACAACCTCGTTGCCTCTGCAATACAACCTCGAATCACTGTACTGGTGCAAATTGCCGGAGCAGGGTTTCAACTTGACGGCCAAGGTCGCGTGTTGCAAGTAGTGAAGAAATTACCCCCTGTGTTGGTCGCCAATGCCTTGGCGGTTCTTGATGCGAACCGGCAGTACCAAGAGCGCGCATTGGCTCGCGAGGGCTTAAAGCGCATGTACATTGGCACCCTGACATTGAGTTTGTTTCTGGCGGTTTTTGGCGCGGTATTGTTGGCGGTACTTCTGGGTAATCAGCTCGCACGTCCTTTGTTGTTGCTGGCCGAAGGCGTGCGCGATGTGGCCGCGGGGGACTTGAGTCCGCGGGCGGTTTTGCAAGGTAAAGACGAGTTAGACGGCCTGACCCGCGCCTTTGCGCAGATGACCGAGCAACTGGCGCAGGCACGCCGCACCGTAGAGTCGAGCATGGCGCAAGTCAACTTGGCCCGCAGCCATTTGCAAACCATGCTGGACAACCTTACCGCAGGCGTGGTGTTGCTCGATACCCAAGGACATATTTTGTCTATCAACCCAGGGGCGACACGTATTTTGCGACTGCCTTTGGCGGTGCATCTAGGCAAAACCCTGACCGAGATTGAGGGGTTGCAGCTGTTTGGCCGGCAAGTCATGGAGCAGTTCCATGAGTTTGCGTCTGAGCAACAACGCAGCCTTGACCATTGGCAGCAGTCGTTTGAAATCGACACCAAAACCCAACAAACTTTTGTGGAGTTTGGCCCAGATAGACAACTGCACACCACCTTGGTGGCACGAGGCGCTGTGTTGCCCCAAGGCGAGTGGCTATTGGTGTTTGATGACATCACAGAAATCGTTTCTGCCCAACGTACCCAAGCGTGGTCCGAGGTGGCGCGCAGGCTGGCCCATGAGATTAAAAACCCACTGACACCTATTCAACTTTCTGCAGAGCGGCTAGGCATGAAATTGGCCGATAAGTTGGTGGGGACAGACCAAACTTTGTTACATAAATCTGTGAAAACCATCGTGGATCAGGTCGATGCTTTGCAACGCTTGGTCAATGAGTTTCGCGATTTTGGCCGTCTGCCGCAAGCACGTTTGCAAGCCTTGGATTTGAACCATTTATTGCAAGAAATGATGCCTCTTTATGACAATGACAATGCCTTGGTACCGGTGAGTTGGCATTTGAATGCTGACATACCTTTGGTTTCGGGGGATGCTGCCCAGTTACGTCAGGTGGTGCATAACTTGATTCAAAATGCACAAGATGCCAGTGCTCAAAGTACTCAACCCATGGTTCACGTTTGGACCGAACAAGCCTCGACCAGTCAACGGGTGCGTCTACGGATTGTGGACAATGGCATCGGTTTCAGCGATTCGGTGTTGCAACGTGCATTTGAGCCCTATGTCACCACCAAAGCCGGCGGCACAGGCTTGGGTTTGGCGGTTGTGAAGAAAATTGCCGATGAACACCAAGCGCGTATCGAGATCAAAAACCGGCTTGAGGGCGACGAAACAGTCGGGGCTCAAGTATCGTTATCATTTCGCATCGCAAACCCTGCAAGCTAACCTGACCTGATAAGCAATATGGCAACAATTTTGGTGGTTGATGACGAACTCGGCATTCGGGATTTGCTGTTTGAAATCTTGAATGACGAAGGTCATCAAGTGGAGTTGGCGGAAAACGCCGCTCAAGCGCGTGTTGCACGCGCAACCGCCCGTCCCGATTTGGTCTTGCTCGATATTTGGATGCCAGACACCGATGGCGTGACCTTGCTCAAAGAATGGGCGTCAACGGGCTTGCTGAACATGCCGGTCATCATGATGAGTGGTCATGCCACCATCGAAACCGCGGTGCAAGCCACCCGCATTGGGGCGTTGGCGTTTTTAGAAAAACCCATCACCATGCAAAAACTGCTCAAAGCCGTGGACCAAGGCTTGGCCAGAAAACCTGCCGCGCCAGAGCGGCCCATCTTAGGCGTGGTGCCCAGCCATCCGGTGTCGCAGCCTTTGTTGTCGCCGGTCATGGTGCAGGCGCAACCCGCTGCATCTCGTTTGCCCGCTTCAGTGCAAAACTTTGATTTGTCGCAACCGCTGCGCGAAGCCCGCGATGCTTTTGAAAAAGCCTATTTTGAGTTTCATTTGGCTCAAGAAGGTGGTTCGATGACCCGTGTGGCCGAGAAAACCGGCTTGGAGCGCACCCATTTGTACCGCAAGCTCAAACAACTGGGGGTGGACTTATCCCGCAGCAAGCGCGGTGGCGTTTAAGGCGGCGGCGAAGGCTTGTCTTTGGACAAACGTTCAATCAACGGATACAAGCCTGAGCGGCGCATGATCAAGGTGAAGAGAAACGCACCCAGCAAGGCTCCCGCCAAGTCCCCGACGATCATGATGGGCAATTGACTCACAGACATCAGTTGCTCGGGTTGCTGGTAAGCCCATAGAAAGTGGTGGACCACTGCATTGAGCAAGGCGTAGAGCAAACACATTTGAATCAAGTCATTGGGCTGGGCTATGCGCAGTGCGCGCTCCTTGAGCAGAGTAAACAGAACAAGCGCCAAAACAGGGCTGAAGGCTGAAGCCCCTGCATTGAGTAATGCTTGCAGCAGGTTTTCATTGAAATTGAAACCTAATATGCTGCTGCCCAAGAAAATGGCAGTAAAGCCCCAGACGGGACCCAAAATCAACACATAGGCGACCCGCAGAAAAGCGGGCAAGTAAACCCAGTTGATATGGTTAGATAACGCTATATGGTCAAACAACCATGCATTGGCCAAATGCGTCAGGGCAAAAAGTGGTGCACACAGAGCCAGCCAGATGATTTTTTCTTGGTACAAACCTATTCGCATGGGTACAGATGTTAAAGCCCCAGCGCTTTACATATTGCGCCGATACTGACCACCCACCTCGAACAAGGTCTTTGTGACTTGGCCGAGCGAGCAGCAACGCACCGCGTCCATCAGCACCTCGAACACATTGGCGTTGTCCAGCACGGCTTGTTGCAAGCGGGCAAGTTGTGCTTGGGCCTCTTGGGCGTGCTGGGTATGGAAATGGTTCAAGCGACTCAACTGGCTTTGCTTTTCATCTTCGGTGGAGCGAGCCAACTCAATCGTTTGCGGCACTTCGTTGGCATGCGGCGACTTAAAGGTGTTGACGCCGATGATGGGTAACTCACCGGTGTGCTTGAGCATCTCGTAGTGCATAGACTCGTCTTGGATCTTGCCGCGTTGATAGCCGGTTTCCATCGCGCCCAACACACCACCACGCTCTGCAATCGACACAAACTCTGACAACACCGCTTCTTCCACCAATTGGGTCAGCTCTTCAATGATGAAAGCACCTTGGCCAGGGTTTTCATTTTTCGCCAAACCCCATTCACGGTTGATGATGAGTTGAATCGCCATCGCGCGGCGCACGCTGTCTTCGGTGGGCGTGGTGATGGCTTCGTCAAAAGCATTGGTGTGCAGCGAGTTGCAGTTGTCGTAAATCGCGATCAGCGCTTGCAGGGTGGTGCGGATGTCATTGAACTGAATTTCTTGCGCATGCAAGCTGCGACCACTGGTTTGGATGTGGTACTTCAGCTTTTGGCTGCGCTCGTTGGCGCCGTATTTTTCTTTCATGGCCACCGCCCATATGCGCCGAGCCACGCGGCCCATGACGGTGTACTCGGGGTCCATGCCGTTGCTGAAGAAGAACGACAGATTGGGAGCAAAGTCGTCGATGTGCATGCCGCGTGCCAAATAGGCTTCGACAAATGTGAAGCCGTTGGACAGCGTGAAGGCCAATTGCGAAATCGGGTTGGCCCCCGCTTCAGCGATGTGATAACCGCTGATGGACACGCTGTAAAAATTGCGCACTTGGTGCTCGACAAAGTACTGGGCAATGTCGCCCATCACCTTCAATGAAAACTCAGTACTGAACAAACAGGTGTTTTGGCCTTGGTCTTCTTTCAAGATGTCGGCTTGCACCGTGCCGCGCACGTTTTGCATCACCCATGCGCGGATGTCTGACGCTTCCGCCTCGGTGGGTTCGCGACCTTTGTCGGCGCGGAATTTGTCCAAATTTTGGTCGATAGCGGTATTCATGAACATCGCCAAAATGGTGGGCGCGGGGCCGTTGATGGTCATGGACACGCTGGTGGCGGGCGAACAAAGGTCAAAGCCGTCATACAGGGCTTTCATGTCGTCCAAGGTGGCGATGCTGACCCCTGAGTTGCCGACCTTGCCGTAAATGTCGGGGCGCAGGTCGGGGTCGTTGCCGTACAGCGTGACCGAATCGAAAGCGGTGCTCAAGCGCTTGGCGGGCATGCCTTCGCTCAAGAGCTTGAAGCGGCGGTTGGTGCGAAACGCATCGCCTTCGCCGGCGAACATGCGGGTGGGGTCTTCGTTCTCGCGTTTGAAAGCAAAGGTGCCAGCGGTGTAGGGATAGCGGCCTGGCACGTTGTCGAGCATCAGCCACTGCAACACATCGCCATGGTCGTGGTACTGGGGCAGGGCCACTTTGCGCACGGTGGTGCCACTGAGCGACTTGGTCACCAGCGCGGTGCGGATTTCTTTATCGCGCACCTTCACCACCAGTTCGTCTCCTGCATAGTCTTGTTGCAGTTGCGGCCAGTCGGCGAGCAGGGTGCGCTCATGGGCGCCCAAATGGTTCAATCGCTGGGCAGCCAAGTCGGTGGCGGCCTCGCTGGCCTTGGCGCGGCCTTGTTTGCCTTCGGCCAGCATCTGCGCGGCGGCTTGCAGTTGTTGGATTTC
>CAMDIP010000079.1 GCA_945899335.1 Bordetella parapertussis | reverse complement strand
CCTGCAGACTTGGTGGATTTGCCGTTTTCATCCAACATGGCACGAACACGGCCATAGGTTTGACCCGCCAACACCACGTCACCGGTTTTAAGCGTGCCAGATTGCACCAAGATGGTGGCCACTGGACCACGCCCTTTGTCCAAACTGGCTTCGATCACCAAGCCTTTGGCCATGGCGTCTACCGGTGCTTTCAATTCCAACACTTCGGCTTGAAGCAAAACTTGCTCAAGCAGTTCGTCAACACCTTGACCTGTTTTGGCTGATACCGATACAAAGGGAGACTCGCCCCCAAACTCTTCGGGCACCACTTCTTCGGCAACCAATTCGTTTTTCACACGATCAGGATTTGCATCAGGTTTATCGATCTTGTTGATGGCAACCACAATCGGTACACCCGCGGCTTTGGCGTGTTTGATGGCTTCCTTGGTTTGCGGCATCACACCGTCGTCGGCGGCAACCACCAAAATCACAATGTCAGTGGCTTGGGCGCCACGGGCACGCATGGCGGTAAAAGCCTCATGGCCTGGGGTGTCTAAAAATGACACCATGCCACGCGGAGTTTCGACGTGGTAGGCACCAATGTGCTGGGTAATGCCGCCGGCTTCACCCGAAGCCACTTTGGCGCGACGAATGTAATCGAGCAAAGAGGTCTTGCCGTGGTCAACGTGACCCATGACAGTGACCACAGGCGCACGGGTGAGTGACTCACCCACGTGACCAGAAGCTTCTTCTTCGGTGAAGGCTTCAGGGTCATCCAAAGATGCAATGACCGCCACATGGCCCATTTCTTCCACCACGATCATCGCCGTGTCTTGGTCCAAGGGTTGGTTGATGGTGACCATCTGGCCCAGTTTCATCAACTGCTTGATAACCTCTGAAGCCTTTACCGCCATTTTGTGGGCCAATTCGGCCACAGTGATGGTCTCGGGCACATGCACCTCGATGATGCGAGCCTCAACTGGTGCGGCTTGCACAGGGGCGTCATCACGCCCGCGGTCACGGCGACCACGAGGGCCGCCACGCCAACTGTTTCGGCCCACGCCACCACTGGCGTCACCGCGGGTTTTGATTTCTTTCTTTTTGGCCTGCTCGTCCGCCCAGCTAGAGGACAACTTGGCGCTTTTGACTTCCTTGCCGTCTTTGGCAACAGCTGTGCCTGCGGGCTTGGGCGTAGTTGTTGTGCTAGCGGCAGGCTTGTGCAAAGTGCCTTTAATGGCTTTGCTGTCAGCAGCAGGTGCCTTAACGGGCTCAGGCGGTTTTTTCGCGACAAGCACCTTTTTGGGCGTACTCATCATGGTGCGAATCGCTTCTGCTTCAGCCAAAGCGGTACGCCTGCGGGTGTCAAGGTCTTTGGCCTTGGCCGCATCTTCTTCGGCTTGTGCTTTGGAATTGGCTTCGCGCTTGGCGATGGCTTCAGCCGCAGCTAAAGCGGCAGCTTCAGAATCTGCATCAGCAGAAGCAATGGCAGGCGTTTGTTGCAGTGCTTCGCGCTCTTTGTCTTCTTGGACTTGGCGCAAGCGACGCTTTTCTGCCAACTCTTCTTCTTGTCGGCGGATAAACTCAGCTTGGCGACGGGCTTCTTCTTCGCGACGCGCAAGTTCAGCTTGGTCAAGAATTGGTGCAATAACAACTGGTTCAGCAGGTTCCTCAAGATCAGCCGACTCGCTTTCATCACGTTTGACGAAGGTGCGTTTCTTGCGCACTTCAACTTGAATGGTGCGGGCTTTACCGGTGGCGTCAGCTTGTTTGATCTCGCTGGTGGACTTTTTCACCAAGGTGATTTTTTTGCGCTCAGGCGTGTCTGTTCCGTGGCTGGCTTTTAAAAAGCCCAGCAATTTTTGTTTGTCTGCATCGGTCAGTTCATCTGAGGTGGAGCCTTTGGGCACACCCGCAGATTTCAACTGCTCAAGCAGCGTATCGGGAGATTTTTTGAGTTCCTTGGCAAACTCGGCAACCGTTGTGTTGGTCATCTGTGGTATTCCTATTCATGACCGTTACGCTTGACCCGCGAACCAATGTTCGCGCGCCTTCAGGATCAAAGTTTTTGCATCGTCTTCAGACTGGCCGGTGATATCCACCAACTCGTCCACCGCCAGGTCGGCAAGCTCATCTCGTGTATGTATGCCGCCATCGGCCAGTTTGAGAATGAGTTCAGCGTCCAGTCCTTCTAAGTCGCGCAAATCTTGCGAAACCTCGTCCACACTTTCTTCGCGAGCAATTTCCATTGTCAGCAAAGCGTCTTTGGCACGGGCGCGCAATTCATTGACCGTGTCTTCATCAAAGCTTTCAATTTCCAGCATTTCTTGCAAGGGCACATAAGCCACTTCTTCCAAACTGGTGAAACCCTCTTCGATCAAGATGTCAGCAACTTCTTGGTCGACGTCGAGTTTTTCAACGAACAATTCGCGCAGGCCTTGGGTTTCGGTCGCGGCTTTTTGGGCAGATTCAGCTGCATCCATGATGTTGATTTTCCAACCCGTCAGGTCGGACGCCAAGCGAACGTTTTGTCCGCCTCGACCAATCGCCATGGCCAAGTTTTCTTCGTCAACCACCACATCCATGGCGTGTTTCTCTTCGTCCACCACGATAGAGGACACATTGGCAGGCGCCAAAGCACCAATCACAAATTGTGCGGGGTCTTCACTCCATAAAACGATATCGACGCGCTCACCTGCCAACTCGTTGGTGACGGCGTTCACTCGGGTACCACGTACACCAACGCAGGTGCCAATAGGGTCAACACGCTTATCGTGGGAGATGACCGCAATCTTGGCGCGTGAACCAGGATCACGGGCGCAAGATTTGATCTCTAGAAGACCTTGTTCAATCTCGGGAACCTCTTGTCTGAACAACTCGATCATGAACTCAGGGGCCGAGCGCGACAAGATGATGGGGGCGCCGCGCAAGGTGTTGTCAACTTCCATGATCATGGCTCGAACACGGTCAGCGCTACGCAAATTCTCTTTGGGAATCATTTCGGTACGGCGCAAGCGGCCTTCGATGCGACCGCTCTCGACAATCAGATCGCCTTTGTCCATGCGTTTGACGCTACCAACAAAAATCTTGTCGCCACGGGACAGAAAGTCAGCAAGCAACATTTCACGTTCAGCATCGCGGATTTTTTGCAAAATCACTTGCTTGGCAGCCATCGCACCAATGCGGCCAATCGGGACCGACTCGATGCTTTCTTCGATGTACTCGCCTTCTTCAATATCCGACAAACGCTCCTTGGCGTCCATCAGCATTTCTTCAGCGTCAGGGTTTTGCAAACCGGCTTCATCGGGCACCACCAACCAACGACGGAAGGTCTCGTACACGCCACTGTCGCGGTCCATGGAAACACGGATATCGACGTCACCAGAGTACAGTTTTTTGGTTGCTTGGGCTAGCGCAGATTCCACTGCACCAAACACCAGATCGCGCTCGACATTTTTCTCGCGCGAGATGGCGTCTACCAACATGAGCATTTCGCGATTCATGATCAGTTACTCCTCTTCTCTGCAGGCCTACGGCCTTTGAAATCCACAATCGGTGCCAGTCGGGCTTCACGCAACTCACTCAAGGTGAACTGCAAAGCCTGAACCGGCAAATCTTTTTTGACCTTGGCAACTCGCATTCCGGGTTTGCTGACAGGCTCATCACGCCATGTGATTTGCCAGGTCTGGGGCGTGTCGGTCACTTCCAATACACCCCGAAATTTCTTTCGGTTGGCCGACACCAAACCTGCTGCAGCTGCACCCATGGGTGCTTTGAGCGTGATATCAATCACCTCGCCACAAAAACGGCCCAAATCAGCCTCGGTTTTCAGCGGCCTGTCAATGCCCGGCGAGGACACTTCCAAGCGGCTGTAGGCCGTTTGCTCAACTTCTAAAACAAATTGCAACTGGCGGGTAACTTTTTCGCAATCTTCTACTTGGATAAATTGCTCAACTTCTGCCGCTACCCAGATTTTGTCGATGGTGATGCGCAACAAACCACCGGCTGAGCGCTCAATGTCTACCAGCTGGTAACCCAGACCGACAACCGTTTGTTCAATGATGTTTTGCAATGCCACCGCTTTTCGTCCGACCAAAAAAAACGGGCGGTTGGGATTTCCGCCCGTTGTCTTTCTTTGTGCAATTGTAACTTAATTGGGATCTGACCCCAATTATTAGGTTTCGACGATGTGGCCATCCTTGAGAGTAAGCACTTGGTGTGCCATGGCTTGCACCACGTCCATATCGTGGCTGATAAGAACATAACTCAAGCCGCGTTCGCGTTGCAAGCGCTGCAATAAATCGAGGACTTGTTTTTGGATGGTGACATCCAAGGCGCTGGTGGGTTCATCCAACACAAGCACCCGAGGTTTCACAATGAGCGCACGGGCAATGGCGATACGCTGACGTTGTCCACCCGAAAACTCATGCGGATAGCGAGCCAAGAGGCCAGGGAATTGCCCCTCGTCCAAGCCCACTTCGGCCAAAGCTGACAAAACCTGCATTTGCAAGTCCAGTGGGTTGGTGTTTGGCTGATGCAACTGCAAACCTTCGCCAACCACCTCTTCCACCGTCATTCGCGGCGACAAGGATGAAAACGGGTCTTGAAACACCACCTGAACAGTTTGGCGCATGGGTAAATCAGTGGCGGCGTTGGATGACCAGGCCCTGCCCTCTACGGTCAGATTACCCCGAAAGGAAATCAAGTTCAAAACCGCCAAAGCCAAAGACGATTTGCCCGAACCAGACTCACCAATGATGCCCAGCGTTTGCCCCTCGCGCAACTCAAAGTCCATGCCATGCAAGGCCACGAATTCAGCGCTGCCAAACCAGCCGCGCCAACCGCTTCGCGGCACGGGGTAAATCACGCGTATGCCTTTGGCTTGGATCACCACGGGCGCCATCGGATTGGCGGCGAGGACGTTGCGGGTGGGTTGGCTGTTGACCAGTTTTTTTGTATAAGGGTGAAAAGGCTTGGCCAGCACTTGAGACACCTCGCCTTGCTCCACCACATAGCCCCCTTCTAGCACCACCACTTTATTGGCAAAGCGGCGCACCATGTTCAGGTCGTGGGTGATGAGCAAAATCGCCATACCGTGCTTTTCTTGCAGGCTGTCGAGCAAATCCAAAATTTGCTGACGCAGCGAAACATCCAGCGCGGTGGTGGGCTCATCGGCCAGCAGCAACTTGGGCTTTCCGGCCAACGCCATGGCGATCATGGCGCGTTGGCGCTGCCCACCTGACAATTGATGGGGAAAGCTGCTCGCCCGCCGCTCAGGCTCAGGGATGCCGGTATCGGACAGAAGTTCGATGGTGTGTTGCCACGCATCCACCGCAGACATGCCACGCTTGAGTTGCAAGACCTCGGCAATTTGGTCGCCAATAGAAAACAGCGGGTTGAGCGCGGTCATGGGCTCTTGAAAGATCATGGCGATATCGCCGCCGCGCACCTCGCGCAGTTGTGCCTCGGTCATGCTCAGCAAATCCGCGTCTTCAAAGACTGCTTTGCCACGCACCCAAGCGCCTCTGGCCAAACCCAACAGGCTTAAAGCGGTGACGGTTTTGCCAGACCCAGATTCGCCCACCAGCGCGAGTTTTTCGCCAGCCTTTATTTCAAAAGACACGCCATGCACCACCTCGCGCCCTTGAAACGACAGGTGCAAATCTTCCACCTTCAAGAGCGTGCTCATGGTTGAGTCTCCTGAAGAAGTTTGCGTGGGTCTAATGCATCGCGCAAAGCATCCCCCATGAAGGTGAGCAGCAACAAGGTGATAACCAGCACCGCAAAGGTAGACAACGATATCCACCACGCATCAATATTTGTTTTGCCTTGCGACAGCAACTCGCCCAAGCTCGGTGTTCCAGGCGGTACGCCCAAGCCTAAAAAATCTAGGCTGGTGAGCGCCAAGATCGCCGCACTCATGCGAAACGGCAAAAAAGTAACGACGGGCGTCATGCTGTTGGGCAGGATATGCCGCCAAATGATGGCCCTGTTGGACAAGCCCAAAGCACGAGCGGCCCGCACATAGTCCAGTTGGCGGTTACGCAAAAACTCGGCTCGCACATAGTCGGACAAACCCATCCAGCCAAACATGCTGAGCAAGATCAATAACAAGCTGATACTGGGCTCGAACACCGCAGAAAAAATGATTAGCAAGTACAACTCGGGCATGGCGCCCCAAATCTCGATGAAGCGCTGAAAAGCCAAGTCGGTTTTGCCTGCAAAAAAACCTTGGATCGCACCCGTCACCACACCCAGTATGGTTCCTGTGATGGTCAAAGCCAACGCAAACAAGACCGACACCCGAAAACCGTAAAGCAGCCGCGCAAACAAATCGCGGCCTCGGTCATCGGTACCCAAAAAATTGTCTGTTGAAGGTGGCGCAGGATTGGGTTCTTTGGCGAAGTAATTCAGCGTGCTGTGGTGATAGGGGTTGGGCGGGTAAACCGCCCAATTGCCTGATTGGGCAAACTGCTGGCGAATAAAGGGGTCGAGGTAGTCGGTAGGGGTTTGAAAGTCACCGCCAAACTCGGTCTCGGG
>CAMDIP010000078.1 GCA_945899335.1 Bordetella parapertussis | reverse complement strand
GCCAAAACCTTTGCTGATGCACGCCGCACGCTGATTCAGGCCGAGAAAAAAGCCGTGGCTGAAGTCAAGGTGATTGACGAGCCCGTTACCGTGGTCTTGTCTGCCAAAGGCTGGGTACGTTCACGCACCGGCCACGGCCACGACCCCTTAGGCTTTGCCTTCAAGGCCGGTGACGAGTTGTACGACACCTTCGAGTGCCGCACCGTGGACCAACTGATCGCTTTTGGCTCCAACGGCCGGGTGTATTCGGTGCCAGTGGCGGCATTGCCTGGCGCTCGCGGCGATGGCCAGCCCGTCACCACCTTGGTGGACGTGGAGGCCGGTACGCAACTGGTGCATTACTTTGCTGGCCCTGGCACGCTCACCTTGTTGCTCAGCGGCTCCGGCGGCTATGGCTTTGTGTGTTGCATCGACAACTTGATTTCCCGCAACAAAGGAGGCAAGGCCTTCATCAGTTTGGGCGAGGGCGAAACTGTGTGCTGCCCGTCCTTGGTGGGTGGCGGTAACGGGGGAACACCCCTGCCGATCGCCACCCATGTGGCCTGTGCTTCCACCGGTGGGCGTATATTGACCTTTGCCATCAGCGATCTCAAAGCCATGGAAAAAGGCGGCCGTGGCTTGATGCTGATTGACTTGGAAGACAAAGACAGCTTGGCCGGTGCAGCCGCCTACACCCGCAGCGTGTGCATTGTGGGCGTGGGGCGCGGCGGCAAAGACCGTGAAGAAACACTGGAAATACGAAGTCTGAACAATGCACGGGCGGCAAGAGCCCGTAAAGGCAAGGCGGCGGACCTAGGCTTCAAGCCCACCACTGTGCTGCGGGTCGAATAAAGCTAACTTGTCTCTTAATTGAAAGAATGTGATGCGTATTCAAAGTTTGGCGCTTGGCTGTGTTTTCAGCTTGTTTGTCATTGTGGGTGTGAAGACTGTCTATGCCCAAAGTACCGCACCCAAGGCTGAACCCAGACCAGCGCTGACGGTGACTGTCACCCGTGCGCAAACCCAAAACTTATCCCAACGCGTCAGCGCCAACGGCACCGTAGCCGCTTGGCAAGAGGCAAGCATTGGTGCGGAAATTGGCGGTTTGCGCCTGACAGAGGTGCGGGTCAACGTGGGCGACCAAGTCAAGGCTGGTCAAGTGCTGGCGGTGTTTGCCGCTGACAATGTGCTGGCTGAAATCAACCAAGCCAAGGCAGCCCTGAATGAGGCCAAGGCGGTGGCCGCAGAAGCCCAAGCCAACGCGGATCGCGCTCGAGCTTTGCAGCCCAGTGGCGTCATCAGTGCCCAGCAGTTCAACCAAAGCCTGACAGCAGAAGCCACCGCCAAAGCCCGTGTCGAGTCTGCTCAAGCCTTGATGGCGGTGCATGAGTTGCGTTTGCGTCAAACCCAAGTGAAGGCGCCTGACAGCGGCGTCATTTCAAGCCGCAGCGCCAGTGTGGGTGCGGTAGTGGGTTTGGGCACCGAGTTGTTTCGACAAATTCGCGGTAACCGTTTGGAGTGGCGTGCGGACATGGTGTCGTCCGAGTTATTCCAAATCAAGGCTGGCCAAAAGGTGAATATCCTAGCCGCCGCTGGTGGCACTGTCACCGGCACAGTACGTATGGTGGCGCCTACCGTGGACGGGCAAAACCGCACCGGCACGGTGTATGTCGATTTACCCCCCAACGCCATGTTGTCGCTCAAGCCCGGCATGTATGCGCGGGGTGATTTCGAGTTTGGATCTTCATCTGCGGCACTGGTTCCCCAACAGTCAGTCGTGATTCGCGATGGCTTTTCGCAAATCTTTGTGGTGCAAGCCGATCAACGGGTCAAGCTATATAAAGTCAATTTAGGGCGTCGCCAAGGCGAGTGGCTGGAGGTCATTTCTGGACTCCCCGCTGAGGCCAATGTGGTGGTGCGAGGTGCAGGGTTTTTGACCGCGGGAGACTTGGTCAAAGTAGTGGCTGAAACCCCTGCCACTGGTAACCCAACTACTGCCAAGCCATGAACGTTTCCGCTTGGTCTATTCGCAACCCCGTCCCTTCGGTGGTGTTGTTTGTGTTGCTGACTTTTGCCGGTCTGCTGTCCTTCAACCATATGAAGGTGCAAAACTTTCCCGACTTGGATTTGCCCACCATCGTCATCACCGCCGCTTTGCCAGGCGCGGCACCGGTGCAAATGGAGACCGAGGTTGCCCGAAAAATTGAGAATGCGGTGGTCTCGGTTTCTGGTTTAAAAAACCTCTACACCAAGATCCAAGATGGCAATGTGCTCATCACCTGCGAATTCCGCATTGAAAAGTCGGTACAAGAGGCGCTGGACGAAGTACGCTCTGCGGTCAATGGTGTGCGTGGCGACTTGCCCCCCGATTTGCTCGACCCCATGGTGCGCAAACTCGAATTCACTGGTGGGCCGGTATTGGCTTTCACTATCGCGGCCACCGAGTTGGACAAAGAGGGTTTAAGTTGGTTTGTGGACCAAACCGTGACCCGCCGTTTGTTGGCCGTCAAAGGCGTTGGCGCAGTCACCCGTGTGGGTGGTGCGAACAGGCAGGTCGAAATAGCGCTCGACCCTTTGCGTTTGCAAGCTTTGCATCTGACGGTGGCTGATGTGTCGCGCCAGTTGCGCCAAGTGCAAAGCGAAAGCTCAGGGGGACGTACCGATTTGGGCGGCTTTGAGCAGTCCATGCGCACCTTGGCCACGGTGAGTTCTGCGGCTGAACTGGCCGACATTGAATTGGCTGTGGGCAATGGCAGGCGTATACGTCTACGCGACATCGCCACCATCAAAGACACGGTGGCAGAGCAGCGTTCTTCGGCTTTTTTAAATGGCAAACCGGTCGTGGGGTTTGAAGTGGCGCGTAGCCGTGGCACCAGCGAGGTTGAAGTAGGCGAGGCCGTCTTCAAAGCTTTGGATGAACTACGCCAAGCACACCCTAGCATCTCTTTCACCACGGCTTTTGATTTCGTCACCCCTGTGAAAGAAGAATACCGCGCTTCACTCATCTTGTTATATGAAGGCGCATTGTTGGCCGTGCTGGTGGTGTGGTTGTTTTTGCGCGATGTACGGGCAACCTTTGTGTCTGCTGTGGCCTTGCCCTTGTCGGTCATTCCCGCTTTCATTGCCATGGACTACCTTGGGTTTTCTATCAATGTCATCACTTTGCTGGCGCTGTCTTTGGTGGTGGGAATATTGGTTGACGACGCAATCGTCGAGGTGGAGAACATCGAGCGGCATTTGTACATGGGCAAGACGCCTTTTCAAGCCGCGATGGAAGCTGCCGATGAAATTGGCTTGGCAGTGATTGCCACCACCTTCACCTTGGTCGCGGTGTTTTTACCCACCGCCTTTATGAGCGGTGTGCCGGGTAAGTTCTTCAAGCAGTTTGGTTGGACAGCCGCGTTGGCGGTGTTTGCTTCCCTGGTTGTCGCGAGGGTGCTGACACCCATGATGTCGGCTTATATGCTCAAGCCACCCAAGCACGCTGCGGTCAATCCTTTTTGGATGCCCACCTATTTGAAGCTGGTGCACTGGTGTCTGCGCCATCGCTTTTGGACGGCCTTGGCCGCAGCCAGTTTTTTTGTGGGTTCGCTGATGTTGATCCCTTTGCTGCCCACCGGTTTTCTTCCAGCCGACGACAACTCGCAAACCCAGGTGTATTTGGAATTGCCACCTGGTTCTACCTTGAGCCAGACCGTTCAAGCCAGCGAAGCCGTCAGGCAACAGTTGCAACAAGTGCCAGAAATTCAAAGCGTTTACACCACCGTGGGGGGAGGCTCGGCAGGTACAGATCCTTCCATGCCGCAAGCGGCTGCCCAAACCACCTTGGCCACTTTGACCATTCAGTTGTTGCCACGTGGAAAGCGGCCCAAGAAGGGCGTCATCGAGCAGCGTATTCGTGAACGCTTAAACGCCGTTCCTGGGGTGCGCTACAAAGTAGGCCTTGGCGGTGCAGGTGAAAAATACTTGGTCATGCTCACTGGCGAAGACCCTGTTGCTTTGCAAGCCTCTGCCACCGCGTTCGTGCGCGATTTACGCACCGTTCCTGGCTTGGGCTCCATTAACTCCAGCGCCAGTTTGGTCAGACAAGAAATCGCTGTTCACCCAGACTTTGCGCGTGCGGCAGATCTTGGGGTCACCAGCGCCGCCATTGGTGAGACCTTGCGCATAGCCACGGTGGGCGATTACGACGCAGCTTTGCCAAAGATGAATTTGGCACAGCGTCAAGTACCCATCATGGTCAAGTTGGCCGACAGTGCCCGACAAGACCTGGATGTGCTGGGTCGGCTGAGTGTGCCAGGCGCCAAGGGGCCTGTGATGTTGGCGGAGGTGGCTACCTTGAGCTTGAGCGGAGGTCCTGCGTTGATTGAGCGTTACAACCGCACCCGCAATATTGTGTTTGTGATTGAGTTGTCAGGCGTTGGCTTAGGCGACGCCAAAAATCTGGTCAACCAATTGCCCAGCATTCGCGACTTGCCCAGTGGCATTCGGTTGGTGGAAGTGGGGGACGCTGAGATCATGGGCGAGTTGTTTGCCAGCTTTGCCTTGGCCATGTTGACCGGCATTTTGTGTATCTACTTGGTACTTGTACTGCTGTTTAAAAGTGTGCTGCACCCCATCACGATTTTGGCGGCTTTGCCGCTGTCATTGGGTGGGGCATTCGTCGCTCTATTGATTACTGGAAAGAGCTTTTCGATGCCCTCACTCATTGGCTTGATCATGCTGATGGGTGTAGCCACCAAAAACTCTATCTTGTTGGTGGAGTACGCCATCGTGGCCCAGCGCGACAGTGGTTTAAGCCGCTTCGATGCCTTGATCGACGCTTGTCAAAAACGTGCCCGCCCGATTGTCATGACCACCATTGCCATGGGCGCAGGCATGTTGCCCATTGCCGCAGGCTGGGGCAGTTCCGACCCTAGTTTTCGCTCACCCATGGCGGTGGCGGTGATTGGCGGCTTGATCACCTCCACTTTCCTCAGTCTGCTGGTCATACCTGCGGTTTATTTGTATATCGACGACTTGGGATTGCTGGTGGCTCGTTTGTGGCGGCGCATTACCTGACTGCGCTTGTAATGACGGTTTAGTGCAATTCGGCAATGAGCTCAATTTCAACGCAGGCACCACGCGGTAACTGCGCGACGCCAAAAGCGCTTCGGGCATGGGTACCGGCTTCGCCCAAGACCTGACCTAAAAGTTCTGAGCAACCATTGGTCACCAAATGGTGTTCGGTGAACTCGGGGCTGGAGTTGACCAAGCTCATCACTTTCACGATGCGTTTGATGCGGTGCAAGTCGCCACCTGTGGCCACGTGCAAGGTACCCAACAAGTCGATGGCCACCGAACGAGCCGCAATTTGACCCAAGGCAGTGTCCATATTGGTGCCCAACTGTCCTACCCAAGGGTTGCCGTCTTGCTTGGCGATATGGCCGCTGACAAACACCAAATTCCCTGTTTGCACAAAAGAAACATAGGCAGCGACCGGCGCGGTCAACGGGGGCAGGACGATGTGCAGGTCTTTGAGGCGTTGGTAAATATCCATGGGGGTCTCCTGAAAAATAGTTTGTCTTAAGTGTAAAGTGCAGAAATGACAAGTAAATCCTTGCAATGTTTGGCTCAAGTTATGCCCTATCAGGTCGATCCACTGCTTATGAAGTTATTTTCTCTTTCCCGCTTAGCTTGCACGGCTGTTTTATTGCTCAGCCCATTGGCACATGCCGAATGGGATGAGTTGACCAAGGACGAAGAGGTTTTTTATGGTTGGGATAAAGAGTCGGTGCAAGTCGCTCATGTATCGCGTCTGGTGTGGGCCATTACCAATTTGACCACCCCCACCAAACTTGGCAACGGTAGTGAGTTTCAATCTACCCTGACCCGCTACCGTATCAACTGTAGAACCGATTCTTTTTTGAAATTGTCAGAAAGCAACTACACGCTTCCCAATGGCAAGGGTAAGGAAATATCTTCGGTTGATAAGCCTGATTGGCGTCCCAATGACACCGCTATCCGACCAGGAACGCACATCGCACTTCTGAAAAAACAGATTTGCGCTCCCACCCAAACCGCCTCGGCTGAGTAACTATCTCTTCAATGCTTTGCGTGGTGCAAAGCCGTTTGAAGGGACCTCGACCTGCACCCCCCCACCCCTTGGCTGTCATGGCTCAGTCTCTTGCTGCTGGCATGGGTCTTGGGCAATGCTTTGCAATTGTTTCAAGCAGAGCTGGGCAGCACTTGGCTCTATCTCTGGCCCGTGCTTTGTGCGGGTTTGCTGTGCCTAGCTGCCCACAGGGCATGGCTTAGGGCGTCACCCTACACAATCCCCTATTTTTTGAGGCTGTGCATTTGCTGCGCCAGTGCCATGGCCGCCGTGGCGGCTGTGGCGTATGCCAGTGTGGGTTGGCGAGCTCTCCTTTATCAGCAAGACGCTTTGCCACCGACGCTACAAGGCTTAGACCTCGAAGTGGTTGGCACCGTGGTCAGTCTGCCGCAACGCCATGCCGATGGTTGGCGTTTTCGCTTTGAGGTCACAAAGGCAGTTAGCCACGGCAGTACGGTTGATATACCC
>CAMDIP010000077.1 GCA_945899335.1 Bordetella parapertussis | reverse complement strand
AAATGGCGTGGCCAAGAGTTAGGCTCTGGCACCGGCATGTGGAGCATGAGCGAGCAAGTGCGCGCCGGCACCTTGAAACTGGCTGACTTTTTCGAAGCCGAGAGCTGTATGCACCGCAGCCATGGCCACTGCATGACCATGGGCACAGCGTCCACCATGGCCTGCATGGTCGAAGCCTTGGGCGTGGGTTTGCCAGGCAACGCCGCTTACCCCGCCGTGGATGGAAGGCGCAATGTGTTGGCCCGCAATTCTGGGCGGCGCATCGTCGAGATGGTGCATGCCGACCAAAAACTCTCCTCCATCTTGACGCGTGAAGCATTTGAAAACGCCATAAAAACATTGGCAGCGATTGGGGGGTCCACCAATGCCGTGGTCCATTTGATCGCCATCGCAGGGCGCTTGGGTGTGCCTTTGAGCGTGGACGACTTCGACCGTTTGGCCTCAGACTTGCCTTGCTTGCTGAATTTGCAACCCTCAGGCGACCACCTGATGGAAGATTTTTGTTATGCCGGTGGCTTGCAAGTGGTGATGAAAGAAATCGCTCACCTGCTGCACACCAGCATTGTTACCTCCAGCGGCCACAGCGTGGCGGACAACATGGCTGATGCGGTCAACTACGACGCGAGAGTCATCAAGCCGTTTGCCGAACCCTTCAAAGACAAGGCTGGCATTGCGGTACTGCGTGGTAATTTGGCCGAGCGCGGCGCGGTCATCAAACCCAGTGCGGCCTCACCCGAATTGATGGTGCACACTGGTCGCGCCGTGGTGTTTGAAAACATCGACGATTTCCACGCCCGCATCGACGACGAAAACTTGGACGTCGACGAAACCTGCGTTCTGGTTCTGAAAAACTGCGGCCCCAAAGGCTACCCTGGCATGGCGGAGGTGGGTAATATGCCCTTGCCACCCAAAGTGCTCAGAAAAGGCATCACCGACATGGTGCGCATCAGCGACGCCCGAATGAGTGGCACCGCTTACGGCACGGTGGTCTTACATGCGGTGCCCGAGGCTGCAGCAGGCGGCACGCTGGCCTTGGTGCATAACGGTGACATGATCGAACTCAATGTGCCCGAGCGAAGGCTGCATTTGCATGTGAGTGACGCCGAATTAGCCCAGCGCCGCGCGGCTTGGACGGCGCCTGCGCCGGCGCTGGATTCAGGTTATTGGAAGCTCTACATAGACCATGTGACGCAAGCCGATGAAGGCGCCGACTTGGACTTTTTACGCGGCAAGCGCGGCTCCTTTGTGCCTAAGGACAATCACTGAAAACTTTGTTTTCAGTGATTGGGGGAAGGCTCACATTGCGCAGCAATGTGATGACTTCACCACAACCATTAAAGGCGAACGCTTTTAGGCTTGTCACTGCGAAGGACGAAGTAGCAAACAAAAAAGGCGTGTGTCGCAGGTCGGCCGTAGCCGACGTTGTGCCAGCATGGAGGCGAGGCCGAGCCTGCGGCGTGCGGCTTGGCGATAGAGATTGCTTCGCTTCGCTCGCAATAACGAAGTAGGTCGCAATGACAGTTAGAGCCCTTTAAGCGCGGTGCTCTCCAAACCTGCTGCCTTGCAGTCATCGATGTACTGGCGAATAACGTCTTGGAAATTGGCATCAGGTTGCAAACCCAAACGCGGGGCGCGCAAAGCTTTGGCGCCCTTGGGCCAATTGGCGACGATGCCAGCGACGCGCTCATCGCGTTGAAATTTCACACGGGCTCGCACCGCAGGACCGGCCACCGCCTCCAAGGCATCGAGCATTTGCTGCACCGTCACATTCAGGGCCGGCAAATTCATGGCGCTGCGACCTTGGAACTCCTCGGCGCTGGCTTCAAAAATCGCAATCAAACTGCGCACCGTGACGCTAGGTGACGACACGGGGTGCGAGACAGTGGCATCCACGGGGCAAATAGATTCTTCACCCGCCAAAGGTTCACGCAAGATGCCGCTGAAAAACGAAGAAGCTGCACCGTTGGGCTTGCCAGGGCGCACACTGACCGTCATCAGGCGGGCGCTGCGGCCATCGATAAAGCCTTTGCGGCTGTAGTCAGCAACCATGTACTCACACATCAGCTTTTGCGCTCCATACGAAGTTTGCGGCGTGGTGAAGGTGTCGTCGGTGACCACATCGGGTAAAGGGTGGGCTGGGTCGGGGCCATACACCGCCACCGAGCTGCTGAACAGCAAACGCGGCTTATTGCCAGCCGAACGCAAGGCGTCCAGCAAAGCGCGGGTGCTGTCCACGTTGGAGCGCATACCCAAATCAAAATCGGCTTCGCACTCGCCTGAGACCGCAGAGGCCAGATGGAACACGCCACCGAATTTGGCTTGCACGAAACCAGCGCATTGGTCCAACAAAGGACCGGTCAGCACCTGTACACGTGGGTCTGCCGCCAAATCGGCTGGGGCGGGAAATTGATCAGCCAAAACCACTTGGGTGAGTGTTTGGCCAGCAAGTGTGCCTTTGGCCAACAGGGTACGTGCCAAGCGAGCGCCTAAGAATCCGGCGCCGCCGGTGATCAACAGCTTCATGGTGTGTCTCGGTTACAAAGGAAGAGCCACAGCATAACCGCCAACACTGCTCAGAATGTAGGCTTTGTCAACGGGTTAGCCCTGATGGACGCCGTAGCATCGGCGGGTAAGCTCAATTTCAATGATGCGCCTTGTGCGCACACCCTCTTGCGGAGTTTTCATGGCCAGCGTCACCATCGGTCAAGTACACAAGTACTTTGGTCGCACCCACATCATCCAAGGTGTCAGCGTGGATATCGCCGATGGCGAGTTTTGCGTCTTGGTCGGCCCCTCTGGCTGCGGCAAATCCACCTTGCTGCGCATGATCGCGGGTCTCGAGGAAATCTCGGGCGGCGATATTTACATTGGCGACAAACGTGTCAACGACATGCCGCCCAAAGAACGTGACATCGCCATGGTGTTCCAAAACTACGCCCTCTACCCGCACATGACGGTACGTGACAACATGGCGTTTTCTTTGTTACTGGCCAAACAATCTGCACAAGTCATTGCCGAACGGGTGGACATCGCCGCTGGCATCTTGGGTTTGCATGCCCTCTTAGACCGCTTTCCCCGCCAACTCTCAGGCGGGCAGCGCCAGCGGGTGGCCATGGGCCGCGCTATCGTGCGCGACCCGCAGGTGTTTTTGTTTGACGAGCCGCTCTCCAACCTTGACGCCAAGCTGCGCGTGTCCATGCGCACCGAAATCAAAGAGCTGCACCAACGCCTGAAAACCACGTCCATTTATGTCACCCACGACCAAATCGAGGCCATGACCATGGCCGACAAAATTGTGGTCATGCGCGACGGCGTGGTCGAACAAATTGGTTCACCCCTGCAGCTTTACGACCACCCTGCCAACCAGTTTGTGGCGGGCTTCATTGGCTCACCCTCGATGAACTTTTTGCCTGGCACGGTGCGCGGTGCGCAAGTGGCGCTGCCTGATGGCATCTTGCTGCCCATACCCCTGAATGCCCGCGCCAGCGAAGGCCAAGCGGTGGTTTACGGCATACGCCCCGAGCATTTGGCCATTGCCAGCGGCAGCGACGGCTTGGCTACCGAGGTGGTGGTGGTCGAACCCACGGGGGCGGACACGCAGGTGTTCACCAAAATTGCAGGCGTGGAAGTGACCTCGGTATTTCGTGAACGCCACACTTTCACGCCTGGCAGCACCATCCGTTTACAACCCGACGCCAGCCGCGCCCATTTGTTTGACGCTGCCAGCGGCAAAGCCCTCAAGTCTTAACGCGCACACCCAACCCCATTGCCACAGGAGGCTTTATGACCGAAACCACCCGTCGCCAATTCATCCAATCCACCAGTGTTGCCACCGGCGCTGTGGCTGCCGCGCCCATGCTCTTCAGTACCCCCGCTAGTGCGCAATGGACTAATGTGCCCGAGAAAGACGCCAAGCTGCGGGTGCTGCGCTGGAGCCGCTTTGTGCAGGGTGACATTGACACCTACTTGGCCAATGTCAAAAAGTTCACCGAGAAAACCGGTATCGAGGTGCGGGTGGACAACGAGGGCTGGGAAGATGTGCGTCCCAAAGCGGCAGTCGCCGCTAACACAGGCGCGGGCCCCGACATTATTTTGTCCACCAACGACGACGCCAACCTCTACCCCGACAAACTGCTCGACGTATCAGACGTGTGCGACTACTTGGGCAAAAAATACGGCGGCTGGTACCCCGCTTGCGAGACCTACCTCAAGCCCGATGGCAAGAAATGGATAGGCGTACCGCTGGGAGCCAGCGGCGCCATCATGGTCTACCGCCAAAGCTACCTCAAGGCAGCAGGTATCAACAGCTTTCCAAAAAACACCGATGGTTTTTTGAAAATGTTCCAAGCCCTCAAGGCCAAGGGCACCCCGGGCGGCATGGCGTTGGGCAATGCTACCGGCGACAGCGGTTGGACGCACTGGCTCATTTGGGCCTTTGGCGGCTCCATCGTCGACAAAAATAACAAGGTGATCATCAACAGTCCGCAAACCATCAAAGCTTTGGAGTTCGCCAAAGAGCTTTATGCCACCTTTATCCCTGGCACCTTGTCGTGGCTTGACCCTAATAACAACAAAGCGTTTTTAGATGGCCAACTCAGCGTCACCAACAACGGCATTTCCATTTACTATGCGGCCAAAAACTCCGACAACCCTGCGGTGAAAGCGCTGGCTGCAGACATTGGGCACGCACCCTTCCCTATGGGCCCTGTGGGCATCCCCACCGAGTACCACCTGTTTTTCAACCAAATGATTTTCAAGTACACCAAGTACCCCAATGCAGCCAAAGAATTTTTGCGCTTCATGATGGAAGAAGAGCAGTACGGCGCTTGGTTGCAAGGCGCAGGTGGCTATGTGTCGCACCCCTTGGCCGCCTATGGCAAAAACCCGATCTGGACGGTTGACCCCAAACACACACCCTACCGCGATTCGGTGAAAAACATGCGCCCTTCGGGCTATGCCGGTCAGTTGGGCTACGCCTCTGCGGGTGCCATGGCCGACTTCATCGTTTGCAATATGGTGGCCGAAGCCGGCTCGGGCTCTAAAACCCCTGCTGAAGCAGCCCAACGCGCCCAAAAACGCGCTGAACGCTACTACAAAAGCTGATGCTAAATCGCCTGCAAAACAGTCGCAACGGGCTGGGCCTGCTGTTCATGCTGCCCGCCACTTTGTTGCTGGTCGTCTTTCTCACCTACCCGCTGGGTTTAGGGATTTGGCTGGGCTTTACCGACACCAAGGTCGGGCGCGAGGGCATGTTCGTCGGCCTAGAGAACTACGAGTTTTTATGGGACGATGCGGTCACCCGTTTGGCCTTGTTCAACACCTTGTTCTATACCTTTGTGGCCAGCGTCTTAAAGTTTTTTCTGGGCTTGTGGTTGGCGATTTTGCTCAATGAGCGACTGCCCTTTAAAACCTTTTTTCGCTCGGTCATTTTGTTGCCCTACATCGTGCCCACCGCTTTGTCGGCCATCGCTTTTTGGTGGCTCTACGACGCGCAGTTTTCCATCATCAGTTGGGTGCTGGTCAAAGCCGGTTGGATTGACAACTACATCGACTTCTTAGGCGACCCTTGGAACGCACGTTTCTCTGTGTTAGCCGCCAATGTGTGGCGCGGTGTGCCGTTTGTGGCCATCACCTTGCTGGCTGGGTTGCAAACCATTTCCCCATCGTTGTACGAAGCCGCAGCCATCGACGGCGCCACAGCTTGGCAGCGATTCCGCCATATCACCTTACCCTTGCTCACCCCCATGATTGCGGTGGTGATGACGTTTTCGGTGCTCTTTACCTTCACCGACTTTCAGTTGATTTACGTCATCACACGCGGTGGGCCCCTTAACGCAACCCACCTCATGGCCACGCTGTCTTTTCAACGCGCCATCTCCGGCGGGGCTTTAGGCGAAGGCGCAGCAATTGCCATTTCCATGGTGCCTTTTTTGCTGGCCGCAATTTTATTCAGTTACTTCGGGTTGCAGAGACGCGCCTGGCAGCAAGGGGGCACTGACAAATGAGCGACGCAAAAGACGACGATAGCCAAGGCATGGGCTATTTGGACACGGCACGCACCCGTTGGGTAACGGTATACGCGCCGCTGGGTGTTTTTGTGTTTGTGTTGTTGTTTCCTTTTTACTGGATGGTCATCACCTCGGTCAAGCCCAACAACGAATTGCTTTCGCGTGACGGCAACCCGTTTTGGGTGATCAAGCCCACCTTGGAGCATTTCCACAAACTGCTGTTTAAAACCGCCTACCCCGAGTGGCTGTGGAACACAGTGTTCATTTCTGTCATCTCCACCGTGGTGTCGCTGGCTTGTGCGGTGCTGGCGGCTTACGCCATTGAGCGCTTGCGCTTCAAAGGCTCGCGCCAAGTGGGCTTGGGCATTTTTCTGGCCTATTTGGTGCCCCCCTCTATTTTGTTCATCCCTTTGGCGACCATCGTTTTCAAGCTGGGCTTGTTTGACACCCGCTGGGCGCTGATCCTCACCTACCCCACTTTCCTGATTCCCTTTTGCACTTGGTTGCTGATGGGCTACTTCCGCTCTATTCCCTTCGAGTTGGAAGAGTGCGCTTTGATTGATGGCGCCAC
>CAMDIP010000076.1 GCA_945899335.1 Bordetella parapertussis | reverse complement strand
TTGAACAAGGCCAGGTTTTGGAAAGTACGGGCCACACCCATGACCGCCACTTGGTGGCTGTCCATGTGGCTGAAGGTTTGGCCTCGGAAAGTGATGTTGCCTTGCTGCGGCGTGTACACACCGTTGATGCAATTGAGCATCGAGCTTTTGCCCGCACCATTGGGGCCGATGATGGCGCGAATTTCATGCTCGCACACATTGAAGCTGATATCGGACAGGGCTTTAACGCCACCAAAGTTCAGCGATATATTGTGCACATCCAAAATCACATCGCCTATGACTTTGCTCATGCGGCATGCTCCACTGGGGCGAAGGTGCGCGCATCCATCAAGCGCAAATGAGCGCTGACACTGCCGGTTCTGCCATCTTCAAACTTGACCGCAGTTTCAATGAACTGCTCTGCCAAGCCTTGGTACAAAGCGTCCACCAAGACAGCGTATTTTTCGGCGATAAAACCGCGCCGCACTTTGTTGGTTCGGGTGAGTTCGCCGTCATCTGCGTCAAGTTCTTTGTGCAGCACCAAGAAGCGGCTGATTTGGCTGCCAGCGAGCAAGGCGTCTGATGCCAAATCGGCATTGACCTTTTCCACACATTCGAGCATGAGTTGGTAGACCTCGGACTTTTGCGCCAAATCGGTATAGCCTGCATAACCCAAGTTGCGTCGCTCTGCCCAATTGCCCACCGCTTCAAAATCGATATTGAGCATGACACAGACTTTGTCGCGGCCATCGCCATAAGCCACCACCTCTTTGATGTGCGGGAAAAACTTCAGCTTGTTTTCCACATACTTGGGCGCAAACATGGCACCGTCGCTCGCGCCTCCTTGGATGCGCCCCACGTCTTTGACTCGGTCAATGATTTTCAAATGGCCATGGCTGTCGATAAACCCTGCGTCATTCGTGTGGTACCAACCATCTGCTGTCAACACCTCTGCTGTGGCTTCAGGATTTTTGTAATAGCCTTTGAGCAAGCCGGCAGACTTGACCAACACCTCGCCCTGCTCTGACACCTTGATCTCTACGCCCGCACAAGGCACACCCACGGTGTCGGCTCGCGCTTGGTTGTCGGGTTGCAGACAGACAAATACGGCGGTTTCGGTGGAGCCATACAACTGCTTTAAGTTGATGCCAATGGCGCGGTAGAAATTGAACAAATCGGGGCCAATCGCTTCACCGGCGGTGTAGGCCACCCGCACACGCGAGAAGCCGAGGTTGTTGCGTAAAGGACCGTAAACCAGCACATTGCCCAGACCGTAAATCAACTGCCCCCACAGGCCTATGGACTGGCCATCCATGCGCGCAGGACCATAGCGTCTGGCAATGTCCATGAAGTAGGAAAACAAACCGCGCTTGGGCGCGCTTGCATCTTCCATGCGAATCATCACGGTGGTGAGCATCCCTTCGAAGACACGCGGGGGTGCGAAGTAATAGGTGGGACCAATTTCTTTCAAGTCGATATTGACCGTGGCAGCCGACTCGGGGCAATTCACCACATAGCCACAACACAACCACTGCGCGTAGCTGAAAATATTTTGCCCAATCCAGGCAGGTGGCATATAGGCCAAGACTTCTTCTTTTTCGCTTAAATGGTCAAAGTCTGCGCCAGCTTTGGCACGGTCTAGCAAACTGCGGTGGGTATGCACCACCCCCTTGGGGTTGCCCGTGGTACCCGAGGTAAAAAACATGGCCGCCACGTCGTCGGCTTGGTTGATGGCCACTTCTTTGTCGAAAAATGTGGGGGTTTGCTTGGCAAACTGCTGGCCCTTGTCTTGCAAGTCCGACAGGCTTGCCAAACCAACTTGCTGGTAGTTGCGCAATCCGCGTGGGTCGTCAAAAAAAATGTGCGCCAATTTTTCACAATCTGGCCGAATTTCCAGCAACTTATCGACCTGCTCTTGGTTTTCCACCACCGCAAAACGCACATCGGCATTGTTAATGGGAAATACATATTCTGTGGCGACAGCGTCTTGGTAAAGCGGCACTGGAATAGCACCCAAACTTTGCACCGCCAACATGCTGGCGTACAAGCGCGGGCGATTGGCCCCCACCACGATCACATGTTCGCCGCGTTGCAAGCCGGCTTGGTGTAAGCCACAGGCCAAGCCCTTGACCATCTCGGCCAAGACTTGCCATGTCAGGCTTTGCCAAATGCCGTATTCCTTTTCCCGCAATGCAGTGGCCAACGGCCGGCTGGCCGCATGGTCTAACAGCAATCGAGGGAAGGTGGTGTTCATGTCAGGGAGCGTATATTAGGGCCGACTTTGACGCTTTTTTGTCTTGGCGACGACAATTAAGGGAAGTCCCTTAGTCGATTCCACAACCCCCATGTGATGAACAACGATTTAACCCTCCACCAACGCCGTCGCGCACCGAACACCACCGAGTTGGCCAGCATTCCTTGGTTACGGGTCTTGTCGGCAGACGAAAAAGCTTGGGCAAGTTCACACATCGTGGTCGGTGACGCATTGATGGGAGACAGGGTGTGTCGCATTGGCAAAGCACCCACCTACTGGTTTGGCGTGGTGCAAGGTTTGCTGAAAATGAGCGCTGACAACGCGCAAGGCGACAGCTTCACTTATGCAGGTTTGTCTGCAGGCGGCTGGTTTGGCGAAGGCACGGTGATCAAACGCGAGCCTTACCGTTACAACGTGCAAGCGCTTCGCCCCAGTGTGGTGGCGGGTTTGCCCATCGACAGCTTTCACCGTTTGTTGGAGCAGTCCATAGGTTTTAACCGCTTTGTGATGAACCAGCTGAATGAACGCCTAGGCCAGTTCATCGCCGCGCGGGAAATTGACCGCATGACCAACCCTGATATCCGTGTGGCCCGCAGTCTGGCGGCTTTGTTCAACCCCGTGCTGTTTCCAGGTGTGGGTGAGGTGCTGCAAATCACCCAACAAGAGTTGGCGTATTTGGTGGGTTTGTCACGCCAAAGGGTGAATGTGGCTTTGCAGCGCTTGGTGACACAAGGCTGGATCAAGCTGGCCTATGGCGGGGTGCGCGTGCTCAACCTCAACGCCTTGCGCAGCCATACACTCGACACCCCATGAGCGACACCACATCCCGACTGAACAAACGCATGGCCGAGCTCGGCTTGTGCTCGCGCCGCGAGGCCGACGACTGGATCGCCAAGGGCTGGGTCAAGGTGAATGGCGAGGTGGCGGTGCTGGGTAAACCGGTCAGCCCCTTGGACCGCATTGAGGTGGACAAACTCGCTCGTGGCCAGCAAGACAAGCAAGTCACCATCATCCTGCATAAGCCCATGGGCTTTGTCAGCGGCCAAGCCGAGGACGGCCACACCCCCGCCATCAACCTGATTGAGGCGCAAAACCGCTGGCGCGACGACCGCTCCCCCACCCGCTTTGTGCCGCGCCAACGCATGGGGCTGGCGCCTGCCGGCCGCTTGGACATCGACTCGGTAGGCTTGCTGGTGCTGACCCAAGACGGGCGCGTGGCACGACAGCTGATTGGCGAGGATTCGCAAGTGGAAAAAGAATATTTGGTGCGTGTGCAGTACGGGCGACTGCCTGCTGGTGAAGTGCAAACCGATGTGCAGGCCTTGTTTCCGCCCGAGCAACTGGCCAAGCTTTGCCACGGCTTGGCGCTGGACGGCCAAGCCTTGAAGCCGGCCGTGGTGGACTGGCAGAACCCTGAGCAACTGCGCTTTGTGCTGCGCGAGGGCAAAAAGCGGCAAATTCGGCGCATGTGCGAGCTGGTGGGCCTGAGTGTGGTGGGCTTGAAGCGGGTGCGCATTGGCCGCGTGACGCTGGGCCAACTGCCGGTGGGGCAGTGGCGGTATCTGGCGGCGGGTGAGGTGTTTTAGGCTCCTTGAAAACCCTCCCCATACCCCTATATAACAATCTATGTTGCGTCAGCCTATTCTGACGCTTTTTCTTGATTTCACTTTTGTTTTTTCAAATTCCATGAGCACCCAAAAACACGCCTTTCAAGCCGAAGTTGCACAACTGCTGCATTTGGTCACCCACTCGCTGTACTCCAACAAAGAGATCTTTTTACGCGAGCTGATTTCTAACGCGTCTGACGCTTGCGACAAGCTGCGCTATGAAGCGCTGAACAACGCCGCTTTGTTTGAAGACACGCCCACGCTGGAAATTCGCGTGGCGTTTGACAAAGCCGCCAAGACGCTGACCATCAGCGACAACGGCATTGGCATGAGCGAGCAAGAGGCGATTGACCACTTGGGCACCATCGCCAAGAGCGGCACCCGCGACTTCATGAGCAAACTGAGCGGCGACCAGCAAAGCGACGCCAAAGACCAAGGCTCTTTGATTGGCCAGTTTGGCGTAGGCTTTTACTCAGGCTTCATCGTGGCCGACAAAATCAGCGTGGAAACCCGCCGCGCTGGGGCACCAGCGGCTGAAGGCGTGCGCTGGACCAGTGGCGGCACGGGCGAGTTTGAGGTGCAAACCATCAGCCAAGACAAGCGCGGCACCCACATCATCTTGCATCTGCGCGACGACGCAGACGAGTACTTAAGCAACTGGAAGCTCAAGTCCATCATCAACAAATACTCCGACCACATCGCCTTGCCCATTTTGATGCGCAAAGAGGAATGGAAAGAAGGCGAAAACGACCAGCCTGGCGAAATGGTGGTGGCTGACGAATGGGAAACCATCAACAAAGCCTCAGCCTTGTGGACCCGCCCGAAAAAGGATATCAGCGAGGAGCAACACGCCGAGTTTTACAAAGCCATCAGCCACGACTTTGAGCCGCCCTTGGCTTGGAGCCACAACAAGGTGGAAGGCAGCATCGAATACACCCAGCTGCTGTACCTGCCCAGCAAAGCGCCGTTTGACTTGTGGAACCGCGATAAAAAAGGCGGCATCAAGCTGTATGTGAAGCGCGTGTTCATCATGGACGACGCCGAGGCCTTGCTGCCCACCTACCTTAGGTTTGTGAAGGGTGTGGTGGACTCCGCCGATTTGCCGCTGAACGTGAGCCGCGAGTTGCTGCAAGAAAGCCGCGATGTGAAAGCCATCCGCGAGGGCAACACCCGCCGCGTGCTGTCCATGCTGGAAGACCTGTCCAAACACGACGTACCCGCTGCGGATGCTAGCGACGACGACAAAAAAGACGCTGGCAAGTTCACCAAGTTCTATACAGACTTTGGCGCGGTCTTGAAAGAAGGTTTGGGCGAAGACTTTGCCAACAAAGACAAGATCGCCAAGTTGCTGCGCTTTGCCAGCTCCACCACCGACACGGTGAGCGTGGGCTTTGCCGACTACAAAGCGCGCATGAAAGAGGGCCAAGATGCCATCTTCTACATCACTGCCGACAGCTTGGCCGCGGCCAAGAACAGCCCACAGTTGGAAGTGTTCCGTAAAAAGGGCATTGAAGTGCTGCTGATGAGCGACCGCGTGGACGAATGGGCGTTGGGCTTTTTGAACGAGTTTGACGGCACCCCGTTGCAAAGCGTGGCCAAGGGCGCGTTCGATTTGGGCAAGCTGCAAGACGACGAAGAAAAGAAGGCCGCCGAGGAAGCCGCCGAAACTTTCAAGCCCCTGTTGGCCAAACTGAAAGAGGCTTTGAAAGACAAAGCCGATGACGTGCGTGTCACCTCGCGCTTGGTCGATTCACCTGCGTGCTTGGTGGTGAAAGACGACGGCATATCCCTGCAACTGGCGCGCATGTTGAAGCAAGCTGGCCAAAGCGCCCCCGAGAGCAAGCCCATCTTGGAGGTAAACCCCGAGCACCCCTTGGTGAAAAAGCTTGACACGCCAGAAGGCCAAATTCATTTCCACGATTTGGCACACATCGTGTTCGACCAAGCCCTGTTGGCCGAAGGCGGCATGCCTGAAGACCCCGCGGCGTATGTGAAGCGGGTGAATGCCTTGTTGGTTTAAGCCATCAACTCAATTTGCTCGCGCAAGGTGTCGCACTGCCCACGCCAATAGTCTGCTGTGCCAAACCACGGAAAGTGCATAGGAAAGGCGGGGTCGTCTTGCCGGCTGGCCAACCAAGCGCTGTAGTGGATGATGCGCAAGGTGCGCAGCGGTTCAATCCACTGCAACTCTTGCATGTCAAACGGGCGCAAGGTTTCATAGCCTTCTAAAACAATGGCGATTTTTTGGCGACGCTCGATCTCGTCGCCATGCAACAGCATCCACAGGTCTTGCACCGCAGGCCCCATGCGGGCATCGTCCAAGTCCACAAAGTGCGGCCCTGCTTCGGGCAAACCTTCAGGCGTCCACAAAATATTGCCTGGGTGACAGTCGCCATGCAAGCGCAGCATTTTTATCTGTTCGGGCATACGTGCTTGCACCATCTCAAGCGCTTGGTTGCAAAGGCTCAGCCACTGTTGTGCCGCCTCAGGTGCTACCCAACCGTTGCCCATCAACAAGTCACGGGACACCTCGCCAAATGTTTGCCTGTTCAGTACTGGCCTGTTAACAAAAGCGCTTCGCTCCCCCACCACATGCATACGTGCCATTAAGCGCCCTGTCCACATCAAAACCTCGGGGTCGTCCAGTTCGGGCGCGCGTCCCCCTCGGCAGGGGCTGACACTGAACCAAAAATGTCCATCCGCACCTTCATGAACAATACGCGCTTCATGCAAGGTCATGCTGTTCAAGGTGAGCGGGCCCACCACGGGTATATCTTC
>CAMDIP010000075.1 GCA_945899335.1 Bordetella parapertussis | reverse complement strand
AAGGCCAGTGTCGAGAGGGGACCAATCATGCCAGTTTGCGATGTGAGCGCAGCACCTATGCGCTCGATGGCCAACATCACCATCAGCACAGGAGCCACTGTACAAACCGTGGCATTGAGCAAACCCCACCACCATACTTCGACAGGTATAACTGTACTCAAAGAACGCAGCGAAACATACTGCACCAAACAACACAGACACGCTACCGACGAAGCCCACCCCACCAATCGCATGGAGCCTATGCGTTGGACCACCTCACCGCTGAACATCAAATACAAAGCGTAGCTGAGCGCGCTGCCCAATACAAACAGGGCACCCGTCACCGCGTCGGGACCAGCCAAACTCACCTCATGGCCAAACACCAGCAACACGCCGACATAGCTCACCCCCATCGCCAAGGCGCGCATGGGGCAAATACGGTACTTGTAAATCAAGGCGCTCAACAGCAGCACCAAGGTGGGGTTCAAATACAAAATCAGCCGCTCCAAACTCGCGCTGATGTACTGCAAACCCAAAAAATCCAAAAAGCTGGCCAAGTAATAACCCAGCACACCCAAGGCAATGATGATGGGCGCATCGCGCCACTGCAAGGGGTTTTCTTGTGCATGGGTGCTGCGCGACGCCCACCACGCCAGCGCCATGAACATGGGCAGCGACCACAGCATCCGCACCATGATGACAGTGACCGCGTCCACGCCATAGCGGTACGACAGTTTGACGATGATGGCCTTGCCGCTGAACGTGATGGCGCCAGCAAGCGCCAGCAGCACGCCAGTGGCATGGGGCGACAGGCGAGGCTTTGCCATCGCTGAGGAAGTATTCAAAACTTAAAAACCCGCGACCAAGCCGTCGCGGCGCGAATCGCTGGCCGCCACATAGCCTTGCACCTTGGGGTCGCCCATACGCCAGATGAACTGGCCCGAGCCAAAGTCTTGGTAGCTGTCCTTGATAACTTCCATTTGGTGACCCAAAGCTTGCAAGCCTTTGACGGTGTGCGGGTCCATCGCCGACTCAACGTTGATGACCAAGCCATCGTTGTAGCGCCAACGTGGCGCGTCACATGCGGCTTGCGGGTTTTGTTGGTAGTCGAGCATGCGCACCAAGGTTTGCACATGGCCTTGGGGTTGCATGTTCGCGCCCATCACGCCGTAGCTCATCACCGGCTG
Organism: Bordetella parapertussis; assembly: GCA_945899335.1. Taxonomy (GTDB): domain Bacteria; phylum Pseudomonadota; class Gammaproteobacteria; order Burkholderiales; family Burkholderiaceae_C; genus Limnohabitans. The sequence goes on along the minus strand of CAMDIP010000075.1, from coordinate 5,462 downwards.
GCCGTCTTTGGTGAGGAAAGCGGGAATGATGGTGTGGAAAGGTCGTTTGCCAGGTGCCACCAAATTGGCGGGGTTCAAGCCGCCCGAGCGCACCGCAAAAGCGTGACCTCGGTTTTGCAAGCTGATACCAAACGCAGGCTCGACACAGCCCGAACCAAAGCCCATGTAATTGCTTTGGATAAAGCTGACCATCATGCCGTTTTCATCGGCAGCAGTCAGGTAAATCGTGCCACCCTTGGCAGGGTTGCCAGCTTTGAAGTCTTGCGCTTTCTTCATGTCAATCAGGCCAGCGCGTTGCTTCAGGTAAGACGAATCCAACATTTGCTGAGCCGTGACTTCCATGCTGGCCTCATCGGCCACATAGCGGTACACATCGGCAAAAGCCAGCTTCATCGCCTCAATTTGCAAGTGCTGTGAATCCACACCGTCCAGCGCTAACGCGGCCAAATCGAAATTGCCCAAAATACCCAAGGTGATGAGTGCCGCAATGCCTTGGCCATTCGGTGGAATTTCATGCAGGGTGTGGCCACGGTAGTTTTGCGCAATGGGTGTGACCCAATCGGCTTTGTAAACCGCAAAGTCGCTGGCTTTCAAACTGCCGCCGTGGGCATTGGAAAACTTCTCCAATGCTTGGGCGATTTCACCGCCGTAAAACGCTTTACCCTTGGTGTTGGCAATGGCGCGTAAGCCGCGAGCGGCGGCTGGAAACTGGAACAACTCACCCACTTGCGGTGCCCGACCCCAAGGTAACAAATGATCAGCAAAGCCAGGTTGATTGTGTAGCTCCTGTACCGCAGCAGCCCATTTTTCTTGCACCACCACGCTCAGCAAGTAGCCACGCTCGGCGATCTCGATGGCCGACTGCATGAGATCGGCAAAGGGCAGTTTGCCAAAACGCTCGCTCATCGCCACCCAACTGGCCACCGCGCCTGGCACCGTCACCGAATCGATGCCACGCTTGGGTGGCTGCATCGCGTCAGGGCCGTATTTGTTTTGGAAATATTCGGGCGTCCACGCTTGCGGCGCTCGCCCCGAAGCGTTCAAACCATGCAAGGCTTTGCCGTCCCACAAAATACAAAACGCATCCGACCCCAAACCGCAGCTGACAGGCTCAACAATGGTGAGCACCGCAGCCGCTGAGATGGCAGCGTCCACCGCATTTCCGCCTTGCCACAAGATGCGCAAGCCCGCTTGCGCGGCCAAAGGGTGAGAGGTAGAAACAATGTTGCGGGCAAAAACCGGTAAGCGTGTGCTGGCGTAGGGATTGGAAAAGTTAAAGGTCATGGTTTATCTGTTTTAAGTACTTTGTAATGCAATCGACGGGTGATCCACCAGATCACCAAAGCAATGAACGGCACGGCGACAGCTGTGGCCATCGCGGGGTTCGGCATCAAGCCCTTGGCTTGTAAGCCTTCGGCCATGAAATGCACCAAACCAGCAATGTAATAAGTGATGGCCGCCACCGACAAACCTTCCACCGTGGTTTGCAATTTGAGTTGCATGCCTTGGCGTTTATTCATTGCAGTGAGCAAAGCTTGGCTGCTTTGCTCTTGCTGAAAGTCCACCCGTGTGCGCAGCAAATTGCTCATGCGCGAGACGCGCTCGGACAACGCGGTTTGACGCTTGGCCACCCAGTCGCAGGTGCTGCGTGCTGGGCTTAAGCGTCGCTCCATGAACTCGCCCACCGACTGAAAACCTGGCAAACGCGATTCGCGGATGTCTTTGATGCGCCTGTCCACCAACTCGAAGTAAGCTTTGCTGGCGGAAAAACGTGAATGCTGCGATGCATACAAACCTTCAACCTGTCCTGCCAAACGGGTCAAACGGTCTAAGAGTTGGGCTTCTTGGTCATGGCTGGCGCTGCGAATGGCTTGCGCCAAATCAGCCAACTCTTGCTCGGCGGTGGCCAAGGCGGGCACTGCGCTACGGGCAATGGGCAAGCCCAGCAAAGCCATCATGCGGTAGGTTTCGATCTCCAGCAAGCGCTGTACCAAACGACCCAAGCGGCGCTGGCTAAGCTGGCCCACACGCAACAACATACGCGAGCAACCATTAGGGTCAATTTGAAAATCGGTGTGCAAAGTCGCTGCGCCTTCAGCCAATTGGCAAGCCACCAAGCTGTCTTCGCGAAATTGCTGGTGAAGCTCTTCGCGGTCTGACAAGTCCTTGGTGGGCTTGGCCCGCAGTTGGATATGTGCCAAACATTCACCCGGTAACTCTTTCAGCCACGCTTGGGGCAAACGGCGCATGGCCAAGTCGTAGTCTTCCCCTTTGGGCAAGCCCATGGGCGCGTCTGCCATGAAGGTCCAAGTGACAAATTCAGTGTGCAGTTCCCAGCGCAAACGCCATGTGCCCATGTCTACCCGCAAATGGTTGACATGTTCATCGGGCACCGGCAAATGGTGGTCGCGCAACAAAGCAGCCAAATGCTCGCGACTGGCTTGACGCGCATCAACATCGGCCAGCATCACCAAATGGCTGATGGCCAAGGGCGCGGTCATGGGCTCAGGTGGGCGGGCATGCACCTCGTTGTGCAAAGCGCGGCGCAAAGGATGTTCGTTAACCAACATGCGTATCAGTCCTCGACAAAGGCTTCTTCACGTTTGGACTTCACCGCCGGCAACAAGACCATCACCACCAAGACCACGGCCACTACCAGCAAAGCAGCCGACAAGGGGCGGGTGATGAACACCGACCAGTCGCCGCGTGCCAATTTCAGGGCTCGTTTTAAATACTCTTCCATCATGGGACCCAGCACAAAGCCCAGTAACAAGGGCGCTGGCTCACAACCGAGCTTGTAGAAAAGATAGCCAGCCAAACCAAAAGCGGCCACCAGCGCGATATCAAACGTAGCGTTGTTGGTGGTGTACACCCCAATTGCGCAAAACAACACAATGGCCGGAAACAGGTAGTGGTAGGGAACGGTTAAAAGTTTGATCCAAATACCAATCATGGGCAGGTTCAACACAATCAGCATCAGGTTGCCAATCCACATGGACGCGATCAAGCCCCAAAACAACTCGGGGTTGACCGTCATCACCTGCGGGCCAGGCTGGATGTTGTGGATGGTCATGGCACCCACCATCAGTGCCATCACCGCGTTGGGCGGGATGCCTAAAGTGAGCAAAGGAATGAAAGAGGTTTGTGCGCCTGCATTGTTGGCGGCTTCTGGCGCAGCAACACCGCGGATATTACCTTGGCCCAAAACCACTTCGCCAGCTTTGAGCTTGATTTTTTTCTCTAATGTGTAAGCCGCAAACGAGGCCAAAACCGCGCCGCCACCTGGCAAGACACCCAATACCGATCCCAGAGCCGTGCCACGCAAGACAGCGGGCATCATTTGGTGAAAATCTTCACGTGTGGGCATCAAGCCTTGCACTTTGGCGGTGAAGACTTCGCGGTCTTCTCCCGACTTGGCCAAGTTGGTGATGATTTCACCGTAGCCAAAAACGCCCATCGCCACTGCCACAAAGCCAATTCCATCGGCCAACTCGGGGGTGTCCATGGTGAATCGGGCCAGACCTGAGTTGACATCGGTGCCCACCAGTCCGAGCAGCAAACCCAAAATAATCATGGCAATGGCTTTGAGCAGCGAGCCCGAGGCCAACACCACCGCACCCACCAAACCCAGCACCATCAAGGCGCAGTATTCAGCAGGTCCAAAGGCAAAGGCCATCTCGGTCAAAGGCGCGGCAAATGCTGCCAACAACAAAGTACCCACACAGCCCGCAAAAAATGAACTTAACCCAGCTGCCGCCAAGGCTGGTCCGGCGCGGCCTTGTCTGGCCATTTGGTAGCCATCGAGGGTGGTGACCACCGAGGACGACTCACCGGGCAAGTTGACCAAAATCGCGGTAGTAGACCCGCCATACTGCGCGCCGTAGTAAATACCTGCCAACATGATCAAGGCTGACACAGGGGGCAAGGCATAGGTGGCGGGCAACAACATGGCGATGGTCGCTACTGGCCCAATACCGGGCAAAACGCCGATCAAGGTGCCGAGCAAGCAGCCCACCAAGGCATAGAGCAAATTGATGGGGGTGGCCGCAACCCCAAAACCGGTGGCTAAGTTGGCAAGTAAGTCCATGGCAGTCCTGTCTACGCAACCAAGAACGCTGGCCACACTGGCATGGTCAAGCCCAGCAAGGCAATGAAAATGCCGTAACTGCCGGCAGCCAAAACAGTGGAGAGCACCAGCACACGGCGAATTTGGAAGGCGGTTTCGTCCGCCATGGCGGCAATCACTGTCAGTGCCACGGTCGCCACCACCAAGCCCATGGAGGGCAAACCAATAATCGGTAAGCCGCCAAGCAATGCGCCAAAAGCCAAATTGGCGCCCAAAATGCACAGCAAGGGCCGCCAAGCAAAGTCGCCCACTTTTCCGCCATCGGGGGTTTCAACTACCAAGGAAAAGAACAGAATGAACGCGCCCAACAGGGACAAAATCAGCCCCAAAACCAACGGAAAATAACCAGGCCCCATCTGACTGGCAGAGCCTATGGTGTAGGAAGACGCGCTGGCCCAAGCAAAACCACCACCGGTGGCAATGAACATCACGCCTGAAGCAAAGTCTTTTTCACTTTTGATCGACACAACACGGGCCTTGGCAAAGAAGAGATTGTCATTGTCACCTAAACCGCCACCGGCTTGAGAACCTTGAGCCACAGCGGTGCGGGCAAGCCAAAGCGCGCTTGTATCGCCTCAGCACGGGTTTGTAAAAGCGCTCGATCGGGGGCAGACGCTTGGGCCTGCGCCAGCACCACGGTGTTGCCCTCTTTGGTGGGCTTGAAGGCCCACACAGCTGGCTCGCCAAAGGCTTGGGTGATGTGCGCCAAGCTTTTCTCATAACTGGAGGAGCGACCAAACAGGTTTACCACCATGCAGCCTTGGGCAGTCAGCAGTTGGCGGCATTGGACATAAAAATCGGCGTCGTCCAGCACAGGAGCAGCCGCTTCGTGGTCGTACAGGTCCACATGCAAGACGTCGATCTGCCCCCGCCAATAGGTGTGCGCCACCACCTCGGCGGCGTCGCCCAGCACTACTGACAAGCGGTCATCATCGGCAGACAAGGCAAACCAACTGCGGCAAGCGCCAATGACTTGCGGATTGAGTTCGATGGCAGTGGTTTGCATACCCAGCACCTTGTGGCAGTTTTTGGTGAGCGCTGCAGCACCCAGCCCCAGTTGCATGGCGTGCAATTGGCTCACCGTATCAGGATCGACAAACAACAACCAGGCTTGCATACGCTGCACATAGTCCAAATGGATGGCGTTGGGCTTGCCAGTGTCCATGGAGCCTTGTACCCATACCGATCCCAAATGCAAATAGCGCACCTTGCCATGCTCGGAGATATTGACTTGCGGTAAAGAGGGCGTTGCCATGGGGCGATTGTCGCCGCACCTCATTCGTCATGGCGAGGAGCGTGGCGCCCAAGCAATCTCACGGCGCACGCCGCAGATGTG
>CAMDIP010000074.1 GCA_945899335.1 Bordetella parapertussis | reverse complement strand
ACCAACTTCGCTTGAATCTTCCGCTGCAAAACCTGGCCCTTGCCAAAGTGCAAGGCAGCGTGGTGCTCAATGGCAACGATATCCAGTGGCAGCCGTCTCTTCCTCGCTTTAGCAAATTGCGTGGCACCCTCAACTACACCGAGTCAGGGTTGGCGGTCAATAATCTGCGCTTGCGTTGGCTGGGTGGGGATGCACGCCTCGATGGCGGTTTGCGTTTCAACGACAGCATCGACGCAGGCCCTTCGCGCCTGAGTTTGCAAGGCAGTGTCAGCGCCGAGGCTTTGCGCCAATTGCCTGAGCTTTCGCTGGTCTCGGGTTTTGCTGCGCATTTAAGCGGCAGCACCGCCTTTATTGCCAGCTTGGGTTTGCGCCGGGGTTTGCCTGAGTTTTCTTTTAGTAGCTCTTTGCAGGGCATGGGTGTGGATTTGCCAGAGCCCTTGAACAAACCTGCGGATGCTGTTTGGCCGGTGCGCTTTGACAATGAGCTTTTGCGGGTTTCACAAGCCAAAGGCAGTGCCCACTTAGAGCAAAGCACCCTCACTTTGGGGCAACTCATCACCGTCAGTTATTTGCGCGATATGACGCCCCAAGTGCCGCAGGTCTTGCGCGGGCAAATTGCCTTGGGACCCGTGTCGCCGCGCAAAGACATCCCAGAAGGCACGGTGCTGATGCAAGTGCAGTTGCCACATTTCCATGCCGACGATTGGCAGCAAACCTTGTCCGGCTGGCTCGGAACCCAAACCAAGGACGATAAACCTGCCAAGCCCGCCAGCCCCCAAGCCATGGCCTTTGTGCCCACCCGATTTGAGGTGGGTACCAACGAACTGCTGTGGCTTGGGCGCACCTTCAACCGAGTGCAAGCCAGTGCCGACAAGCAAGGCCCACAGTGGCGTATCCAACTCAAAGCCGATGAAGCGCAGGGGCAAATCGACTACAAACCTGCGCAAGAAAACCAATCAGCGCGGGTGGTGGCGAGGTTGACCAATTTGGTGATTCCGCCTGCTGCGGTGCAAGACGTGGAAGCGACTTTGTCGGACTCACCCAAAGATTTGCCCACCATGGACATAGCCATTGACAACTTGGAGTTGCGCGGCTTGAAGTTAGGACGCGCCGAGGTTGAGGGTTTTAGCCGGTCCATCGCCGGTGGCGGTCGGGAATGGGTGCTCAACAAGTTCAACCTCAGCTTGCCAGAAGCGAGTTTTCAAGCCAAAGGCCAATGGGGCGGGGTGGGTCGCGTGCTGGCCAAGCGCACCCAACTGGACTTCACCCTGCAGCTGCAAAACTCGGGCGAGTTATTGGAGCGGCTTGGCTACAAAGGTGCTATTCGTAACGGCAAAGGACGCATGGCTGGGCAGGTCGGTTGGACGGGTTCGCCGTTTTCGCCCGACTACGCCAGCATGGGCGGTCAATTCAATGTGAACCTCGACAAGGGCCAGTTTTTGAAAGCCGAGCCAGGTGTCGCGCGTTTGTTTGGCGTTCTTAATTTACAAGCCTTGCCACGGCGCCTCACCTTGGACTTTTCCGATGTGTTCAGCGAGGGCTTTTCCTTTGACTTTGTGCGTGGCGACGTACAAATACAGCAAGGCATTGCCAGCACCAACAATTTGCAGATGAAGGGGGTGACAGCGGCGGTGATGCTCGAAGGCAAGGCCGATATCGAGCATGAAACCCAAGACCTCAAAGTGGTGGTGGTGCCTGACCTCAACACCGGTACAGCCACCTTGCTCTACACCATCATCAACCCCGTGGTGGGCTTGACCAGCTTTCTCACACAGTATTTTTTGAAGACACCCTTGGCCAAATCGACCACCCAAGAGTTTCGCGTGCTGGGCTCTTGGAAAGACCCCAAGGTCAGCAAAGTAGATGGCAACACACAAAAGGAAGTCAAACCATGAAAGCCGCTTTGCTGCAAATGGTTTCCACCACTGATGTGGCGACCAACCTTGACACCGCTGAGCGTTTGCTGGCGCAAGCCGCCCAAGCGGGCGCCGAGTTGGCGGTCTTGCCCGAGTATTTTTGTTTGCTAGGTCAGCACGACACGGACAAACTGGCCATCGCCGAAGCTTTTGGGGACGGCCCCATGCAGCAGCGCTTGGCCGCCATGGCCAAAGCCTATGGTGTGTGCTTGGTGGCGGGCACCTTGCCCATAGCGGTGCCAGGCGACAGCTCGCATGTGCGCAACACCACGCTGGTGTTCGGTACCCAAGGGCAATGCATGGCGCGTTACGACAAGATCCATTTGTTTTGTTTTGACAATGGCCGCGAAAGCTATGACGAAAGCGTGGTGCTACAAGCCGGTGACACGCCAGTGGTGATAGATTTCCCCTCGAAAGACGGCCACACTTGGCGCATAGGCCTGAGCGTGTGTTACGACCTGCGCTTTCCCCAGCTGTACCGCCAATTGGTACAGCAAGGTGCTGAGTTGCTGCTCGCACCCAGCGCCTTCACTTACACCACCGGCTCTGCCCACTGGGAGGTGTTGTTGCGAGCCCGTGCGATTGACAACTTGGCGTGGGTGGGTGCAGCAGCGCAAGGCGGCATGCACAGCAATGGCCGTCGCACCTGGGGGCATTCGATGTGGGTAGACCCTTGGGGTCAGGTTCAAGCGGTGCAAGACGAGGGCGAGGCTTGTGTGCTGGCTGATTTGTCCATCGCTCAATTGCGCGAGCGCAGGCAGCAGTTGCCGCTGCGCCGCTCACCGCTGGCGTGATCAGTCCTTGTCGCGTTCTTTGTCTTCTGGTTCGCCATTGCTGCGGCCATGGAACATGGTCCACCACACAATGAGTACCAGCAACAAGCCAGCGCCAAGGGCTTCGAGCAAAATAATCAGCATGGGTTCAGGCCTTTGCATAGGTTGGTCGCTGCCTTACCGCGCAGCATGGAGCGTGGCGATTGTAGGCATGCTGGTGTCCTGTGCCTCTTCGGTGCCTCGACCTGGCCTGCCAGCGCCCTCTTCCGTGCCGCCAGTGCTGCTACCTGAAAGCGTCAAGCCCGCGCCAGTGACCACTCCGCCGCTCAGTCAGCCCACTGTTCCACAAGCTGCGCCACGTTTTGAGCCGCCCGTCAAAGGTGAGGCCAAAAGCCGCTGGGTGCCTGTGCCCATCGAAGAGTTGCCCGGTTGGCCGCAAGAGTCCATGGCCGAGGTGTGGACCATGTTGTTGGCCAATTGCGATGTCAGCGGCACGTTGCTCGCCCCCTTGTGCAGTGATATTCGTCGCCTGAGCATTGCCAGCGAAACAGAGCAGCGCTTGTTGTTGCTCAGCCGCTTGCAGGCTTACCGTTTGGAGTCCTTGGAAGGTGAAACCAGTGGCTTGCTCACCGCCTACTATGAACCGGTGTTTGAGGCACAGCGTTTGGCGGGCAATGGCTTTAACACCCCTTTGTATGCCACCCCGCTGGGTGCAGCGAATGGCAAGCCTTGGTTCACTCGCCAAGACATTGAAAGCCTGCCAGCGGCACAAAACGCTTTGCGTGGCCGCGAGATTGCCTGGTTGGCCGACCCAGTGGACGCATTAATTTTGCACATCCAAGGATCAGGCAGACTGCGCATCACCGAGCCCGATGGCAGTGTGCGCACCGTTCGTGTGGGCTTTGCCGCGTCCAATGATCAGCCCTACCAAAGTGTGGGCAGATGGTTGCTGGACAAAGGCGAAACGCGCGACGCCTCATGGCCCGGCATCAAGGCGTGGTTGCAGCGCAACCCGCAGCGCCGCCAAGAGTTGTTCTGGACCAATCCGCGTTATGTGTTTTTCAAAGAAGAGCCCATGGGTGCCGACCCCAGTGTCGGGCCGCGCGGCGCACAAGGCATACCGCTGGTCGCAGGGCGCTCGGTGGCCATCGATCCGCTCAGCATCCCCTATGGCACGCCCCTGTGGTTGGTGTCCCCTGGTCCCACCCAATCACTTTCACGCTTGGTGTTGGCGCAAGACACGGGCAGCGCCATCGTGGGTGCTGTGCGTGCGGATTTTTTCATGGGTACGGGTCGCGAAGTCGGTGAAGTGGCGGGGCGCTTGAAGCAACCCTTGCGTTTATGGGCTTTGTGGCCGAAGTAAACCCATGCATTAATATCTCCTCTGCTGTATTAACTGAGTAGATTCATGGGTTACATCATTGTGTTGGCGTCGCCAGTGTTTTTTGGCCTGATATTCATCGAGTGGTTGTGGGGCCGGCGATTGGCCAAACAAGGTCAAGCGTCGGCGCAAACCTACCGTCTAGACGACGCCATCAGCAGCATCTCGCTGGGCATACTGAGCCAAATCAGCGCCATCTTCACCCGTGTGCTGCGCATTGGCATTTACACCTTGGTGTTTGAACAAGTGGCTTTGGTGCGCGATGACGCGTGGTGGAGCACTTGGTATGGCGTTGTGCTGGCATTGGTTTTGTATGACTTTTGCTATTACTGGTTTCACCGCGCCAGCCACGAGGTAGCCGTGTTTTGGGCGGGACATGCGGTGCACCACCAAAGCCAGCACTACAACTTGTCCACCGCGCTGCGCCAAAGCAGCGCTGGCGCCATCAGCAGCTGGGTGTTTTATTTGCCGATGGCTTTGGTGGGCGTGCCGCCTGTGGTGTTTGGCATCGTGGCGCTGATCGACTTGCTTTACCAATATTGGGTGCATACCGAACACATTGGCCGCTTGGGGTGGTTTGACCGCTGGTTTTGCTCGCCCTCCAACCACCGTGTTCACCATGCTGTGAACGACAAATACCTGGACCGCAACTACGGCGGCATTTGGGTGGTGTGGGACCGCCTGTTTGGCAGCTTTGAAGAAGAAGACCCCCAAGAGCCTTGCGTTTACGGCACCCGCAAAGCGCTCAACAGTTGGGACCCTTTGTGGGCCAATATGCAGATGTACGCCAGCATGTTTCAAGACAGTTGGTATACCAAGCGTTGGCGCGACAAGGTGATGGTGTTTTTGCGCCACCCTGGCTGGCGCCCCGAGGACGTGGCCCAGCGTTTCCCCGACAAGCCCTTTCAAATTCATAACTTCCCCGCTTTTCAGCCGGTGCAAACACCTGCGGTGCAGTGGTGGGGCGGTGCTTGGTTTGTGGTGTTGCTGAGTTGTGCTTCGGCAGTGTTGTGGTTCATGGATGGCATGGTGTGGGCCGATGCCGCCACCTGCGTGTTGGCGGTCGCGGCGGGTTTGTGGGGCGTGAACGCCATGTTGCAAAACCGCCTGTCGCCTGCGATGTGTGCTTTTGTGCAAGCCGCCGCCTTGGCAACTGCTGCCAATGCCTGCGGCTGGAGCGATGTGTATCTGTGGGCCAAGCCCCTGGCTTTGCTTGTGTTGATGGTTGCGGCTTGGCAAGCGTCGGCCGGCATGAAGGGCAGGTCTTGGTTGATGGCGGCCTTGGCCTTGTCGTGGTCGGGTGATGTGCTGCTGATGGGGCAAGGCATGTTTGTCTATGGTTTGGCAGCGTTTTTGCTGGCGCACCTGAGCTATATCCAATTGTTTCGACAAGATGCGCCTTGGTTGCGCAGTCGGCGTGCGGTGGCGATCGCTATTTCTGTGGCCGCCGTGGTGTTTGTAGGCTTGGACCAAAACGGCTTGCCCAGCGAACTGCGTCTGCCGGTTGCGGCTTATGTGTTGGTGATTGCCACCATGGCTGCGCAAGCCTGGGGTCGTGCCAAGCATCTGCGTTCTGCCGCGAGTGTGTGGGTGGCTTGGGGCAGCGTGAGCTTCATGCTGTCAGACACCTTGCTGGCCATCGATAAGTTTGTCAGCCCCTTGCCCTATGCCGGTTTGTGGGTTTTGGCGACTTACTATCTTGCGCAGGGGTTGATAGTGAGGGGCTCATCAAATAGGGCGCATGGTTAAATTGCCATGCGCTTGACTTGTGTCTACAATGTAGACACACTAGGAGGTCGCCATGGAAGCCGTTATCCGCAAATGGGGCAACAGCCCAGCCCTGCGACTGCCCAGTGCAGTCATGAAATCTGCTGCACTGGAGTTGGAGCAGCACGTCACCATCACGGCCACCAAGGGGCGTATTGTCATCGAGCCTGCCAAAAAGCCTGACTACAAGTTGGAAGACCTGCTGGCGGGCATCACAGATGACAACGCGCACGACGAAGTGGACTTTGGTGGACCTGTGGGACAGGAAGACCTTTGATGGCAACGCGCACGTATGTGCCCGGCGCTGGAGACATTGTTTGGCTGCAATTCGATCCCCAAGCCGGCCATGAACAAGCCGGCCATCGGCCGGCACTGGTGCTCAGTCCTGCGGCCTACAACGTCAAAAAGGGGCTGATGGTCTGCTGCCCGTTGACCACCAAGGTTAAGGGCTACCCTTTTGAAGTCCTGACCGACATGGAGGGACAAGTCGGTGCGGTGTTGGCCGATCAGGTCAAGTCACTGGACTGGCGAACTCGCAAAGCCAAACGCAAAGGGGCGGTGTCGAATGAAGTTCTGGGGGAAGTTCGTGCCAAGATCAAGGCCTTGCTGCAAATTGAATGAGGTGGCAGTTGATTCTTGACTGAATTGTTGAGGTTGAAAAATGAACTTGATTCCAGGCAGCTACGAGGCCATCCTCACGCATCGTTTGCAAGAAGCCTTGCAAGGTTTGGACCACGCTTGGTCACACCAAGTAGAAAAACTTGAATCAGCCGAGGCAGCAGATCGGTTGGCTTTGCAT
>CAMDIP010000073.1 GCA_945899335.1 Bordetella parapertussis | reverse complement strand
AATTCGCTTTTCAGCCAATCTAAATCTTTGGCTGCCAAATCGCCAATGGTGTGAATACCCTGCGCTTGAAGTTTGGCTTCTGCCTTGGGGCCAATGCCGTTGATCTTGCGGCATGACAGCGGCCAAATTTTGCTCTCTAAATCTTGCGCGTAAAGGATGGAAATACCGTTGGGTTTGTTTAACTCGCTCGCCATCTTGGCCAACAGCTTGTTGGGTGCCACACCAATCGAGCAAGTCAGGCCAGTTTGGTCCGTAATGGTTTTTTGAATCAAACGTGCCAAGGCCTTGCCACCATCGCGCTGACCACCAGGCACTTCGGTGAAGTCAATGTAGATTTCGTCCACACCTCGGTCTTCCACCACAGGCGCGATGTCGGCGACGATGTCTTTGAAAGCTCTGGAATAAAAACGGTATTGGTCAAAATCTACTGGTAACAAAATCGCGTCGGGACACAGTTTCGCAGCCTTCATCACGCCCATGGCCGAGCCCACACCAAATGCCCGTGCGGCATAGGTGGCGGTGGTGATGACACCGCGCCCTGTATAGCTGGTCAAGCGTGGAAAAACATCGACCGGTATCTCACTCAAATGGACAGCAGTGGTCCATTCGCGTTCAGGTTGTAAGACTCGCATTCGCGCCAACAAATCGTCTTCCCGTCTGCGCCCACCGCCGATGACCACTGGCAAGCCTTTGAGCTGGGGGTAGCGAAGCAACTCCACCGACGCATAAAAAGCGTCCATGTCCAAGTGGGCAATGCGGCGCAACAAGGCCATGAAGACGGAAGGAAAAAGCTTAGCGGGGGAAAGTTCCAGGCAGCAAGATGTCGCGGTTGACCGTGTTGATATTGGTATGACCGCAAAACGCCATGCTCAATGAGAGTTCGTTCTGGATGATTTGCAAAGCTTTGGTGACGCCTTCTTCTCCCATGGCGCCCACGCCATAGAGCATGGCGCGGCCAATGTACACACCTTGTGCGCCCAATGCTTTGGCTTTGAGCACATCTTGGCCGCTTCGAATACCGCCGTCCATGTGTACTTCAATGTCTTTGCCCACAGATTCGACGATGGCAGGCAAAGCATTGATGCTGGATTCAGCGCCGTCCAATTGACGTCCACCGTGGTTGGAAACGATGAGGGCATCCGCGCCGCTTTGTACCGCCAAGCGAGCGTCCTCCACGTCTTGAATGCCTTTTAATATGAGTTTGCCGCCCCAAAGCTTTTTCACCCATTCGACATCGGCCCAATTGAGTGTGGGGTCGAATTGGCGGCTGGTCCACTCGCCCAGCGAACTCATGTCATTGATGCCTTGCACATGACCGACGATATTGCCAAACTGGCGCCGCTGGGTACCCAACATGCCCTTGCACCATTGGAGCTTGGTCATCAGGTCGATAAGGTTGGTGATGGTGGGTTTGGGCGGCGCAGACAAACCGTTTTTGATGTCCTTGTGGCGTTGACCCAAAATTTGCAAGTCCAAGGTCAAGACCAAAGCCGAGCAACCTGCCACTTTGGCGCGTTCAATCAAGCGAGCCACAAACTCGCGGTCGCGCATAACATAGAGCTGAAACCAAAAACCGGCCCCTGCATGTTGGGCCACATCTTCAATTGAGCAAATGCTCATGGTGGACAAGGTAAAGGGGATGCCAAACTTTTTCGCCGCACGTGCCGCCAAAATCTCGCCATCAGCATGTTGCATACCAATCATGCCAGTAGGCGCAATCGCCACAGGCATGGCGGCGTCTTGGCCAATCATGGTGGTGGCAGTGTTGCGGCCTTCCATATTGACTGCCACGCGTTGGCGAAATTTGATTTTTTGAAAATCATCTTCATTGGCGCGGTAGGTACTTTCAGTCCAACTGCCTGAATCAGCGTAGTCATAGAACATTTTGGGCACACGCTTTTTTGCCAAGGCTTGAAGGTCTGCAATATGGGTGATGACGGTCATGGAAGCTCCTGATCAAACTGGCCTGATGTTAGCCTCTGTCAGTTATCAAGCCTGTCGCCAAGATTCACCATCGTGAAGCCCGCTATCGCGGTCAGCGATAGGATGCGGGTTTTCTTTTCATAGTGATGCCACGCATGTCCTTCTTTAAAGATGTTTCCGTCTCTACTGTGTTTGCAGGCGCGGTGACGGTGATGGTGGGCTTTACCAGTTCGGTGGCGGTGGTGTTTCATGCAGCGCAGTCAGCGGGTGCCAATGCCGAGCAGATGGCTTCTTGGATATGGGCTTTGGGCTTGGGCATGGGCATCACCTGCTTTGCTCTGTCTTGGCGCTATAAACAGCCGGTGGTCACGGCTTGGTCTACGCCCGGTGCGGCCATGTTGATCACTGCCGCCAGTGGGATGCCCATGGCCGAGGTGGTGGGCGCTTTCGTGGTGTCGTCCTTGTTGGTGATGGCGGTGGGTTTCAGCGGTGTGTTCGAGCGCTTTATGCACCGCATTCCTTTGCCGCTGGCTGCTGGCATGTTGGCGGGTGTATTGCTGCGTTTGGGCTTGGACGTGTTTGTCACCATGTCGCAGCAATGGCCCTTGCCACTGCTGATGACAGTGGTGTATTTAATGGCCAGACGCTGGCAACCGCGCTATGCCGTGGTCTTGTCTTTGTTGGCAGGTACAGCGATGGCGGCATGGCAAGGCGATGTGCATTGGCAAAGCATCGATTGGCAATGGGCGCAACCGGTGTGGGTGACGCCCTCATTCAGCGTGGCCGCATTGATTGGCATGGCTTTGCCTTTGTTCATCATTACCATGGCTGCACAAAACATTCCTGGCGTGGCGGCCATGAAGGCGCACGGCTATGCGCCGCCGCTGTCGCCCGTCATGGGCTGGATAGGTGTGGTGAATGTGTTGCTGGCGCCGTTTGGTGCATTTGCCCTGAATTTGGCAGCCATCACCGCCTCTATTTGCTCGAGCGAAGAAGCCCATGCCGATAAAGCCAAACGCTATACCGCCGCCATGAGCGCAGGTATGTTTTATATTTTGATGGGCTTGGCGGGTGCCTCGGTCGTCAGCCTGTTTGCAGCTTTGCCCAAAGCGTTGGTGATGGTGATTGCGGGTTTGGCCTTGTTTGGCACGATTGCCAACGCCTTGGCCAATTCACTGCAAGATATTTCTACCCGTGAACCCGCCTTAATCACATTTTTAGTGACGGCTTCGGGCTTTAGCTTGTGGGGAATTGGTGCGGCTTTTTGGGGCTTGGTGGCGGGTGGCATTGCTTGGGGCCTGTCTCCTCACCCCAAAGCTTAGGACCAAATGACGTTGCTTCTGCTGGCATACCAGTTGTCCAACTGGTGTTGCACTGCGTATTCAATGCGACTGCGTTTGATTTTCATCGTGGGCGTGAGGCAACCGTTTTCAATGCTCCAAGGCTCTGAAGCCACTACCAACATTTTCAAGCGCTCGTAGTCCGCAATTCCTTGGTTGACTTCGGCCAGCAAGTCGGCCAAGGCTTTTTCAACTTCAGAGCGGACATCGCTTTGCTTGAGTTTGGGGCGCAGGTCTTCAGCCAAAACCACCAAGGCATACGCTGATTCGAAGCCCGAACCCGACACCATGGACAACTCGATCATGGGGTGTGCATTCAACAGGTTTTCAATCGGCGCAGGCGCGACGTACTTGCCTTTGCTGGTCTTGAACAATTCTTTCAAGCGTCCAGTGATTTTGAGTTGCCCATCGGGGCGACGCGAACCTAAATCGCCAGTCTTGAAGAACCCATCAGCGGTGAAGGATTCCGCATCGAGGTCCGGGCGTTTGTAATAGCCCACCATTTGACCTGGTGACTTGATGAGAATTTCGCCTTCGTCGCTGATGCGCACTTGCACGCCTTCATAAGGAATACCGACATAGCCAGGTTCGTTATAGGTTTCGTCGGAACTGTGCGAATACGCAAAGTCCTCGGTCATGGCGTAGCCCTCGACCAAATTCAAGCCAATGCGCCGATACCAGCGAATCAGGTCGGGCGGTAAGGGCGCTGAGCCACTGCCAGCCATTTCCACTTTGTCCAAACCCAAACCTGTGAGGACCTTCTTAGCCACCACCTTGCCAATGAAGGGCAGGGACAACAGCAGGTTGAGTTTTTTAGCCGGCATTTTGGCAAACACACCTTGCTGAAACTTCAGCCAAAGGCGTGGCACCGACACAAAAATCGTGGGCTGTGCGCGGTTCAAGTCTTGAATGAAGGTATCCAAGCTTTCAGCGAAATACATGTGAATGCGACCATGGACAAGCGCCACGGTTTCAGCCCACGCACGTTCGAACACATGCGCCAGTGGCAGGTAAGACAACATGCGGTGGTCGCGGTCATAGCCCAAGCTGTCGTTGATGCGTTTTGCAATGCCGTGACCCACCTCGCTGATGCGCGCAAAGTTGTGCATCGCACCTTTGGGCTGACCGGTGGAACCCGAGGTGTAAATGATCATGGCCAAGTCGTTGTCGTCGCGCAGCACATCACCTTGCAAGGGCTGGGTGCGAGCAGTGATGGCGTCCCAACTGTCATAAGGTGTCGCGGGTGCCAAAGGCAAAGCAATGCGGGGCATGCTTTCTGGCACACCGGGTGCTTGTTTGTGCCATTCATCGAGCTTGCCGACAAACAAAAGGCTGGATTCGCTGTGCTGTAAAACAAATTTCACCGTATCAGCGCTTTCCGTGGGGAAGATGGCGACGGTGGTGTAACCCGCCATCCAAATCGCCATTTCAGCCATGAAAAAGTGTGCGCAGTTTTTAGATAGCAGGGCCACTTTGGCGCCATGGGGCAGTCCCAAGGTTTTCAAGTGCGCTGCCATGCGGCGCGATTGGTCCACCGTTTGCGCCCAGGTGTAGTCCAGCACTTTGCCGCCACCCACGGGTTGGGTCAGGAATATTTTGTCAGCGAGATTTTTTTCATGCTGGTAAATACATTCCAGCACAGAAGTAGCGGGGGAAGTCATGGTTGTCTCCAGAAAAGGTTTGAGGTTTTTCTCTTATATAAGACCCATTCTAGTGAGAAACCTTTTTGTGGAACTAAGCGTATTCCTTATGGGGCAAGCGGTTATAGCGCTTCACGTCAAGCGCTGCAGATGCCTCGCAATTTGCGCCTTGACCTGTGCGGGTGCGGTGCCGCCCACGGTGTTGCGGGCGTTCAAAGAGCCGTGCAGGCTTAAAACCTCGTAAACGTCTTTTTCGATGGAGGCGTGAAAGCCTTGCAGCACATTCAAAGGTAATTCAGATAAATCGCATTGGTGGCTGGTGGCGGCTTTCACTGCATGGGCCACGGTTTCGTGGGCGTCGCGAAACGGCAAGCCTTTTTTTACCAGGTAATCGGCGAGGTCGGTGGCGGTGGCGTGGCCTTTTTTCGCGGCTGCCTCCATGTGCGCGGTGTTGACGGTGAGGCCGCCCATCATTTCGGCAAAGATCCGCAGCGTGTCTTTCAAGGTGTCCACCGTGTCAAACAGCGGCTCTTTGTCTTCTTGGTTGTCTTTGTTGTAGGCCAGGGGCTGGCCTTTCATCAGGGTGATCAAGCCCATCAGGTGGCCAACCACACGGCCAGTTTTGCCCCGCGCAAGTTCTGGCACATCGGGGTTTTTCTTCTGCGGCATGATGGAAGAACCGGTGGTGAAGCGGTCTGCCAGTTGGATGAAAGCATAGTTTTGGCTCATCCAAATGATGAGTTCTTCTGACAAGCGGCTGATGTGCACCATGCACAGCGTGGCCGCGGCAGTGAACTCGATGGCGAAGTCGCGGTCGCTGACGGCGTCCAAGCTGTTTTGGCACAGCTGCGCCTCGCCTTGGGCATTCACCATCCCCAAAGTTTTGGCAACGCGAGCACGGTCCAGCGGGTAGGTGGTGCCAGCCAGTGCCGCAGACCCCAAGGGCAAGCGGTTGGTGCGGGCACGGATTTCACCCATGCGCTCTTCGTCGCGCGAGAGCATTTCCACATACGCCAGCAGGTGATGCGCCAAGCTGATGGGTTGCGCCACTTGCAAATGGGTAAAGCCAGGCATCACCGTCTCGGTGTGCTTTGCAGCGACGTCCACCAAGGCGAGTTGCAGGTTGTTCAGCAGTTCGCAGATGGCGTCGATTTCATTGCGCAACCACAGGCGCACATCGGTCGCCACTTGGTCGTTGCGGCTGCGCCCGGTGTGCAGGCGTTTGCCCGCATCGCCCACCAATTGGGTCAGGCGTGCTTCGATATTCAGATGAACGTCTTCCAGCTCCAGCTTCCACTCAAACTGGCCGCTTTCAATGTCTTGGGTGATTTGCGCCAAGCCGCGCTGGATGTCGGCCAAGTCTTGAGCGCTGATGATGCCTTGGGCTTGCAGCATCTCGGCATGGGCCAAGCTGCCTTGGATATCTGCCCGCCACAGGCGCTGGTCGAAAAACACGCTGGCGGTGTAGCGCTGCACCAACTCGCTCATGGGTTCAGAGAACAAGGCGGACCAAGCCTCGGATTTGCGGTCTAGCGAGTTGGAGGATGTCATGCAGGCATTTTAGGTGCGGTCTTTGACTTGTAAGCCAAACCATAGGCCCGCAGTGCAAAATTCATTCCATAACCCTTGTCTGGGAAACCATTTATTGAGGAGATAAACATCATGTGGAAAATTGCATTGGGATTCGTGGCGTTTGCGGCTTTGGCGCTGTTTGTGATTTTCAAAGCAGGTGACAAGGTGGACATGAGCGGCGAAAAACACGGCT
>CAMDIP010000072.1 GCA_945899335.1 Bordetella parapertussis | reverse complement strand
CGCGTGGTCGTCATGGGCATGGGCAAAAGCGGGCACATAGGCAGAAAAATCGCAGCAACCTTGGCCTCAACGGGTACGCCAGCTTTTTTTGTGCATCCTGCAGAAGCCAGTCATGGCGACTTAGGCATGGTTACCAAAGAAGACGTGGTTTTGGCCTTGTCCAACAGCGGGGAGAGCCAAGAGTTGTCGGCCATATTGCCCATTATCAAGCGGCAAGGCATTGTGCTTATTGCGATGACTGGCGACGCCCAATCCACTTTGGCAAAACATGCTTTGATCGTTCTCGACAGTGCTGTCGAAAAAGAGGCCTGCCCGATGAACCTGGCACCCACCGCCAGCACCACCGCGCAACTGGCCTTGGGCGACGCTTTGGCTGTTGCGGTACTCGATGCGCGCGGATTCAAGTCAAGCGATTTCGCCTTGTCCCACCCAGGGGGCAGTTTGGGGAGAAGACTTCTCACCCATGTCGCCGATGTCATGAGAAGCGGCGTAGATGTTCCTCAAGTGCTACCCCAGACAGCTTTTCCCGATTTGATGCGTGAGATGAGCCAAAAAGGGCTTGGTGTTTCGGCGGTGGTTGATGAGGAGGGAAAGATTTTGGGCATATTCACCGATGGTGATTTGCGCCGATTGATAGAAAAGGGTGTGGATGTGCTGCCCTTAAAAGCCCATGAGGTCATGAAGCCCAAGCCAAGCACCATCCACCCGGACGCATTGGCGGCGGAAGCTGCGCAACTAATGGAGCAGTTGCGTATCACCTCTTTGTTGGTGGTCGATCAAGAAAACCGCTTGTGTGGCGCCCTCAACAGCAACGACTTGATGCGTGCCAAGGTCATTTGATGAGCAGCCCAAAAAACCCAACGCCAGAGCTTTTAGAAAAAGCGAAGACCATCAAATTGTTGATACTCGATGTGGATGGCGTGTTGACAGAGGGCGCCTTGCATTACAGCGATCAAGGTGAGCAAACCAAAACCTTCAATACCCTCGATGGTCATGGTCTGAAGCTTTTGCAAGCGCATGGCATCTGTGTGGCCATCATCTCCGGCCGTGATGGCTTGGCCTTGAGAAAACGCTTGTCCGACTTGGGCATAAGTGATGTATTTGCAGGGGTGCATGACAAGAAAGCCGCGGCCCAACAACTATTGTCCAGCTTGGGTCTTAAATGGTCGCAAGCAGCTGCCATGGGCGACGATTGGCCGGATTTAACCATGTTGATGACGGCAGGTCTTTCGGCTGCACCGCCCGGGGCGCACACAGAAGTTCTGACACGTGTAGATTGGGTTAGTTCACGAGCCGCCGGCCACGGCGCTGTGCGCGATTTGTGCGACTTGTTGCTGCGAGCCAGTGGTGTGTATGAATCCGCTTTGCAAGAGGCGCTGAGGTGAACGCCCTGCCCAGACTTCCCTCGCCTGCACCTGCGTCGGGCTGGAGAAACCAATTAGAAACCCTTGTGGCCTTTATACCTATGGTCTTATTGGCTATCCTTTTGTGGGCTAGCGTCTGGTTGGTGCGCAATGCACCGAAAGCGATACCGGGGGCGGTTGTCGCAGAAACCTCTCATGAACCAGATTACTATGCCAATAACTTCACCTTGAAAACGTATTCTTTGCAAGGCGGTTTGAAGTCTTTTTTGCAAGGTGAGACTTCCTTGCATTTTCCCGACACACTGACCAATTTGATTGAACAACCGGTGGTGCATTCGATTTCTCGTTCGGGACGTCTGACAACAGCAGTTGCAAACCGTTCATTGTCCAACGAAGACGGTTCAGAAATACAGTTGATCGGGCAAGCTGTGGTGCATAAGCAAGGCGTGGGAACACTAGAACCGGCCATGACGCTACGCAGTGAGTTCATTCATTTATTTGCCAATACCGACAGTCTTGTCACCTATTCGCCCGTGAAAATTGAACGTGGCGATAACCGTTTTCAAGGCAATGGCCTGAAGGCCGACAACCTAAACCAACGGTTTTTATTACAGGGCCAAGTGAAGGTTTTATTGGTGCCTGGCAAGCGCCCATGAAAAAAGGGCTTGGAAATTTCCAAGCCCTAGAGGGTCCAGTGTCAAGCGGGTAAATCAATACTCGTTGCGTCCGGAAGACCCATTGTTTGGACGTGCACCACCGCCGCCATAAGGGCTGCGGAAATTGCCATCATTGCCGCCAGCAGAGCCTTCACGACGACCACCGCCACCGCCACCGTAACCGCCGCCGCCTTCGCGACGACCACCACCGCCGCCGCCATAGCCGCCGCCGCCATAGCCGCCGCCGCCATCACGGCCGCCGCCGCCGCCTTCGCGACCGCCGCCGCCATAACCACCACCGCCACCGCCACCGCCGCCATAACCACCACCGCCGCCGCCGCCGCCGCCATAACCACCACCACCGCTGCGAGGAGGACGGGGTTCCATGGGGCGCGCTTCGTTAACGACCAAGCTACGACCGCCAAGGGGTTGGCCATTCATGCCATTGACAGCAGCTTGGGCTTCGGCATCGCTGCCCATTTCAACAAAGCCGAAGCCTTTGGAGCGGCCTGTATCGCGTTCCATCATGACTTTTGCGCTGGTGACAGTGCCAAATTGACCAAAAGATTGTTCCAAGTCGCCATCGCGCACGGAATATGGCAGATTGCCAACGTAAAGTTTGTTGCCCATTCAGGGACTCCATAAAAACATATAAAAAAGCGACGGAGTCCCGATTGCACCTGTCCACGAAAGTCAAGAAGCGAAACTAACCTATCACCAACAAGCTGTGCACGCACCCAAGTGCTTTACACAGTCAGAACCATTATGAGATAAAAATCATGAAGAAAACCAAGTGTTTATACTCAATTTGCGAGTTTAAAGGTCAAAAAACCACAAAAACTACCAACTAACCTCTCGATCAGGGCTGGAGTTGATTTTGTGAATACTCAAATCGGCACCTTCAAACTCCTCTTCTTGGCTTAAGCGCAAACCCATGGTTACTTTCAAGAGGCCATACAAAAGAAAAGAACTGAGGACAGCCCAAGCGACGCCAGACAGCGTGCCGATCAACTGAGCAAAGACATTCACACCGCCCAAACCGCCTAAAGCTGGAAGACCAAAAATGCCTGCCGCAATGCCGCCCCAAGTGCCACAAATGCCGTGCAAAGGCCAGACGCCCAAAACATCATCAATCTTCCAGCGGTTTTGAGTCAATGTGAACATAACGACAAACAAAGCGCCCGCGACAGCACCCACCACCAACGCACCAAGGGGGTGCATGACGTCTGATCCAGCGCAAACCGCCACCAAACCCGCCAAAGGACCGTTGTGAACAAACCCCGGGTCATTTTTACCAAGCCACAAAGCCGCCAAGGTGCCGCCCACCATGGCCATGAGACTGTTGACTGCCACCAAGCCCGATATTTTGTCAATGGTTTGCGCGCTCATGACATTAAAGCCAAACCAGCCCACGCACAAAACCCAAGCACCTAATGCCAAAAACGGAATGCTTGAAGGGGGATGGGCAGAAATCGCACCATCTTTTTTGTAGCGGTTGCTGCGAGCGCCCAGCAAGAGCACCGCAGGCAAGGCAATCCAACCGCCCAAGGCGTGAACTACCACGGAGCCAGCGAAATCATGGAACTCATCACCTGTCAGGGCTTTGAGCCAAGCTTGCAAGCCAAAATGCTGGTTCCAGACAATGCCTTCATATAAAGGGTAAATAAAGCCCACGATGACGGCAGTTGCAACCAATTGAGGGTAAAAGCGAGCACGTTCGGCAATTCCGCCAGAAACAATCGCGGGGATGGCTGCTGCAAAGGTAAGAAGGAAGAAAAACTTCACCAACTCATAACCATTGCGCTGTACCAAAACATCGGCACCTACGAAAAAAGAGGTGCCATAAGCAACGCTGTAACCCACAGCAAAGTAAACAACGGTGGAAATACTGAAGTCCACCAAAATTTTCACCAAAGCATTGACTTGGTTTTTTTTGCGTACAGTGCCAAGTTCTAGAAAAGCAAAACCAGCGTGCATGGCCAAAACCATGATGGCGCCAAGCAGGATGAACAAGGCATCTATGCCCTGTTTGGGTGCGTCCATGATGTCTCCAGGGGATTTATGTTCAAGGATGGTGCAAAAAAGAACCAAAAACAGATTTGCACCAAAATAAAGCAAAACTCACACCAATTGACATTTGCAGTCAGACCAATCGGGGATGGGTTGATGTGAAATTGTGAAAGCTAAGCCGTTAGAGAAAAGCGTGTCGGAACGCAGTCGCTGAAGCTGAAAAGGTCAGAGGATAAAGATCAGGAGCATTTGTAAAGCTTAGTTATACTTTAAATGCGCCGATTTGCCACAGCTTGCGGGCGCTTTAACAAGTTCAGCTAAAGACGCCTGCCCATCCGGCTTCCTTTTTTAGCGTAGCCGGATTTTTTGTGATGACGTTTTTAGCTACACCTCAGTCCCTGTTGTTTGAACAGCCTCTGCACCTAAAGGGTGGCGGGGTGCTGCACCAATACCAGTTGACCTTCGAGACCTATGGCGAACTCAACAGCGAGCGCAGTAATGCTGTTTTGGTCTGTCATGCATTGAACGCCTCTCACCATGTGGCGGGAAGCTATTTAGGGCAAGCCAAAAGTGAGGGATGGTGGGACAACATGATTGGCCCAGGTAAACCGGTAGACACAAACCGTTTTTTTGTGATTGGTGTGAACAATCTGGGTTCATGTTTTGGCTCCACGGGGCCGATGCACCTCAACCCAGAGACAGGGCGTATTTACGGGGCAGATTTTCCGGTGGTCACTGTGGAAGACTGGGTTACTTCGCAAGCCAGGTTGCTAGACCATTTAGGTATTGCTCAACTGACGGCAGTAATGGGCGGCAGCTTAGGCGGGATGCAAGCATTGAGTTGGAGTTTGCAATACCCCGACCGTGTCAGGCACGCCGTGGTCATTGCCAGCGCCCCGAATTTAAATGCAGAAAACATTGCATTTAATGAAGTCGCTCGTCGTTCCATCACCACTGACCCCGACTTTCACGGCGGTCATTTTTATGCCCATGGGGCGGTGCCTAAGCGGGGTTTGCGTATAGCCCGAATGTTGGGGCATATCACTTATCTGAGTGATGATGTGATGAACACCAAATTTGGCCGAATGCTTCAATCTGGAAACGATTTTAAATACAGCACCCAAGAGATCGAGTTTCAAATCGAAAGCTATTTGCGTTACCAAGGCGATAAGTTCAGTGAGTACTTTGATGCCAACACCTATTTGCTGATCACTCGAGCATTGGATTATTTTGATCCGGCAAGCGCATTCAAAGGCCAACTCACACAGGCATTGGCAAGCGCCCGCGCCCAGTTTTTGTTGGTTAGTTTCACCACCGACTGGCGTTTTGCACCTGCACGCAGCCGTGAAATGGTGCAAGCATTGGTGGCCAACAAGCGACAAGTCAGCTATGCAGAAATCGATGCACCACATGGTCACGACGCTTTTTTATTAGACGACCCGCGCTATTTATCGCTGGTGCGAGCTTATTTTGATCGTATCAACTTGGGGGCCGCCGCATGAACCGCGTATTGCGCGACGCCATACAGCGCATGGTGCCCTATGGCAGCCGAGTACTAGACCTTGGCTGTGGCGATGGTGCCTTGTTGGCGTTCCTGCAGCAGCACCATGGTTGTTCAGGCTATGGTGTCGAGATAGATGATGCCAATGTGCTAGCCTGTGTCAAGCAAGGTGTGAACGTAATTCAACTCAACCTTGACCAAGGCTTGGCCATGTTTGGCGATCAAAGTTTTGATGTGGTGCTGCAGATAGACACATTGCAACACTTGCGCAATGCGCAAACCATGTTGCAAGAAACGGTGCGTGTGGGACGGCTAGGCATTGTCACCTTCCCCAATTTTGCCCATTGGCCCAACCGCTTAAGTGTTTTGCAGGGCTATATGCCCGTCACGCGAAAACTCCCCTACCAGTGGTATGACACGCCCAATATTCGGGTCGCCACCTTTGCAGATTTTTTAGCGCTGGCGAAAAAAACCCAGTTGCACATCAAGGATGCGTTTGGCTTGCAAGACGACGGCTTGGTGCGGTGGTGGCCCAATGCCAGAGCAGCAACCGCTGTGTTCAAATTGTCCGCTCCCACTCTTTAAGTCCCCATGTCCTCAATTGCCGACCAAGCGGCCCAAAAACCCCAGATCACCATGCTCGATCAGGGCGAGCAAACACTGGCCTTTTATGCTTGGCCAAATGCGCCTGAAAACGCACGTGCGGCCGTTTTGCTGCTGCATGGCTTGGGTGAACACATGGGCCGTTACGGACACGTTGCCAGCGCTTTGCAGGCCGCAGGCTATGTAGTGTTTGGATATGACCACCATGGCCATGGTTTGTCCAGTGGCTTGCGCGGCAACTTGCTCTCACCGTCCCAGCTGCTAGACGATGTGCGGTTTGTAATCGAGCAAGTGCGGGCCCTTACGCCCGCACCCTTGGTGCTACTGGGCCACAGCATGGGTGGCTTGATTGCAGCACGTGCGGTGGCCCAGTCCCTGCCGCACATCGATGCTTTGGTGATGAGTTCGCCAGCCTTGGGCGCACAAACCAACGTGATTCAAAAATTTCTACTTGCAACCTTGCCCAAATTGTTCCCCCATGTGAGGGTTGATAACGGCGTGAAAACCACTTGGGTCGCCCGCGATGCACAGGTGGTTCGAGC
>CAMDIP010000071.1 GCA_945899335.1 Bordetella parapertussis | reverse complement strand
GTATAGGCAGACGCGAGTAAAAAAGAAGCGGCGAAAAAATACCACTGGATTTCCAAAAACGCGTTGGAACTGGTATTGAAGATTTTTCGCACCAAGGCGTTGATGGCGCTGACCAGCGTCGCAATCAATATCAACCAAATCACGTATTTGTTTAACCATGTGTTCAGACGGTCTACGCCGTTTGAAAAACCCAATAGTGCGCCCATGGTTGTCTCCCGAAAATTGATTGGCGATTGTAGGGTCTGGCGGGTCAATGTTTTGAAGGAGGCCGCGAGAGCTTGCGGTAAAGCGTCGCCCGACTGATACCGAGGGTTTTAGCCGCTTGTGAAACATTCCCACGGGATAAATCGATGGCTTTGCGAATCATGGCCGATTGCAATTGGTGCAATGGACCTGTGGCGCTGATGTGCGGGGCTTGCTCATAATTTTGTTCAATAAAAGCCCGTGCTTGCAGGTGCAGGCCACTCCATAAAGGCACATCCAAATAATGGTCTTTGGAGGCAGCGTCAAACAGCAGTGTCCAAGGTAAGGCAAAGACGTCGCTGGCATGTAAGGGTTTGCCTAGGTGTGGGTAGAGGTTTAGCATTTCACGCGCAGCGATATTGGCACCGAGTAACTCGCCTTCGCTGCTGAGCAAGACCAAGCCATCGTTATCGTCACCCATCAAACGACCAGGCCAGTTCAGTCGCAACAACAAATCATGTTCTTGGCGAAGCAACAGGGCATTGCCGATGGTGCGAGCCGACAGTGCTGCCAAGTGCATCAGTTCGGGACGCTCTGGGCTGTTGATGCCCGTGAGGTCAAGCATCCCGATGCAGTCGCCTTGCGGTCCCCAAATGGGTGCGCCAGCGCAACTGTAAACAGAGGTGTCGCGAAAAAAATGCTCGCCACGGTGTAGCCATACTGGCCGCAACTCGGTCAAGGCGGCGCTGATGGCGGTGGTGCCAACCGACTCTTCCGACAAGTCCACGCCGACACGCGCAATCGCTTCAACCCGTTTGTCATGGCGGTTGATACTGCCACCCACATCCAAGACCACGCCCTTGGCGTCAGTCAGCAATGCAAAAAAAGAAGTGCCGGCGATTGCGCGGCACAAGCGCTCTATCTCAGGCTGCGCGGCTTGAACAAAATTGCGTTGAAGATCGAGTGTGCGGGTAATGTGTGCCGCAGACACCGCATCAAAAGCCACGCTGTAATCAGGGTGTAATCCATTGCTCAGGCAGCGACGCCAGCTGTGGGAGATCCATTCGGGCAGTGTGGGTGAGGCTGACTCTCCATTGAACAGAACAGCAAGCCTGGCTTGTTCAAGCAAGGCGAGTCTGTCGAGGGCGCTAACTTCTGTGTTCATGAGTTACGAACTGTGTTTGACATGGCTGACAGAGGGCTTACCGAGGCAGCAGCAAACCCACTGTCTTGATGCCGGCAAGCGTCAAGAGCAAAGAGCCTAGCAAGTGCAAACCCGCGGTCGTGAGAGCCAGGACAAAACGAGACTGCATCAACATGGCAAGCACTTCAGCGCTGAAAGAAGAAAAGGTGGTGAGGGCACCCAAAAATCCCGTGATCAATAGAAGTCGCCAAGCGGGATCGAGATCAGGCAAAGCCTGAAACACCGCGACACACACACCAATGAGGTAACCGCCGATCAAGTTGGCGTAAAGCGTGCCCCAAGGGAGTGTGCCGCCAACATTGAACAAAAGCCCAAGTTGCCAGCGAGCCAAAGCGCCTGCGCAGGCTCCGATACAGATGGCGATGACAGCACTCATAGGGTGTTTAATTTATACAGATGCTGCATTATCAATCTATGTTGAGTTGAGCCAAGCCGATGCAGGCAAAGCGTGGTTTAATTTTCCACATGCAAGTTAATCAACCTGATCAACGCTGGCAATTTTGGATTGACCGTGGCGGCACCTTCACAGACATCGTGGCGCGAGATCCTCAGGGTAAGTTGCACACCCACAAACTGTTGAGCCAAAACCCTCATTTGTACGCTGATGCAGCGGTGCAAGGGATACGCGAGTTGCTCGGGTTACAGGCCCATGAAGCGGTTGCGGCAGATCGCATTGCCTGCGTACGCATGGGCACCACAGTGGCGACCAACGCTTTGCTTGAGCGAAAAGGCGAACCCACGCTGTTGGTCACCACCCGAGGTTTTCGTGATGTGCTTCGCATTGCCTACCAAAACCGCCCTCGCTTGTTTGACAGACATATCGTCTTGCCAGAAATGCTTTACAGCGAAGTGATAGAGGCTGATGAGCGCATGGGAGCACATGGTGAGGTGGTTCAAGTGCTAGACCAGGCAGCGCTGCGATTAGGCTTGTCAGCAGCCTATGAAAAAGGTTTGCGGTCGGTGGCGATAGTATTTTTGCATGGCTACCGTTATATAGAGCATGAACAACAAGCCGCAGCTTTAGCCAAGGACATTGGTTTTACCCAAATCAGTACCTCGCACCAAACCAGCCCACTCATGAAGATGGTCAG
The DNA here is from genome assembly GCA_945899335.1 of Bordetella parapertussis. Taxonomy (GTDB): domain Bacteria; phylum Pseudomonadota; class Gammaproteobacteria; order Burkholderiales; family Burkholderiaceae_C; genus Limnohabitans. Next base: position 4,296 of record CAMDIP010000071.1, on the reverse strand, counting down.
CCGTGGTGACACCACCGTGGTTGACGCGTATTTGTCGCCCATATTGCGTCGCTATGTGGACCAGTTGGCGCAGCAACTGCCTGGGGTGCCGCTGCTGTTCATGCAATCTTCTGGCGGCTTGGTAGACGCCCAAGCGTTCCAAGGCAAAGACGCGATTCTGTCTGGCCCTGCGGGCGGCATCGTGGGGATGGCAAGAACGGCAGAGGCAGCTTTTGCGCATGGTGATGGATTGGAAGGCAAGGTGCGCGTCATTGGTTTCGATATGGGCGGCACGTCTACCGATGTCAGCCATTACGCGGGTGAGCTTGAAAGAGAGTTCGATACCCAGGTGGCAGGCGTTCGCATGCGTGCCCCCATGTTGCACATCCACACTGTGGCTGCTGGTGGCGGGTCGCTGTTGCAATTCGACGGCTCGCGTTTTCGGGTGGGGCCGCAAAGCGCTGGTGCAGACCCAGGGCCTGCTTGCTACCGGCGTGGCGGACCCTTGACGGTCACGGATGCAAATTTACAGTTGGGTAAATTGCAGGCTGCCTATTTCCCCGCTGTCTTTGGTCCTGAAGGCAATCAAAGCTTGGATGCGCAAGTGGTGGAGCAGGACTTTGCACATCTTGCACAGTTGTGCCACAAAACCCCAGAAGAAGTTGCCGAAGGCTTTGTTCACATCGCTGTTCAGCAAATGGCACATGCCGTTCAAAAAATTTCGGTGGCCAGGGGCTATGACGTTACTGGCTATACCTTGCAATGTTTTGGTGGTGCAGCTGGGCAGCACGCTTGCGCAGTGGCTGATGCACTGGGGATGTCGAAGATTTTGATTCATCCCATGGCGGGTGTGTTGTCTGCCTATGGCATGGGCTTGGCATCGCAGAGTTTGATCAAAGAGCAAGCCATCGAGCAGACCTTGGATGCATCTGTGTGGCCTAAGTTACAAGCCACTTTGACCCATTTGTCCTTGCAAGCCCAAGCGACCTTGCGTTCCCAAATCACCGATGGCGGAGACTTGCAAACCTTTGAACGTGTGCATCTCCGCTATGCCGGCAGTGATTCGCCTTTGGTGGTCGCTATGGGGAGCGTGGCCGAGGTGAAGGCGGCGTTTGAGGCTGCATATTTGCGCCGCTTTGCGTTCGTCATGCCGAGTAAGGCTTTGGTGGTTGAGGCAGTGTCGGTGGAAGTCGTATTGGCAGGCGAGCAAACGCCAGAGCCACTGCACCCTCTGACACCTTTGCGTGATATTCCGCCACACACACTGACACCAATTTATTTGCATGGCGCTTGGCAAGAATCAGCTTTGGTTCGCCGTGAAGACATGCAAGCAGGCGATAGTGTTCTCGGCCCTGCAGTGGTGGTCGAGCGTCATGCCACCACAGTGATTGAGCCCGGTTGGCAAGCCAAGTTGACGGCCCTGAACCATTTGGTGTTGCTGCGCATCTCCCCACGCATGGCACAACAAGCTGCTGGTACGTCGGTGGACCCCATCCAATTAGAGGTCTTTAACAACCTGTTCATGAATATCGCTGAGCAAATGGGCTTGCAGTTGCAAAACACAGCGCACTCGGTGAACATCAAAGAGCGCCTCGATTTTTCATGCGCCATCTTCAATCAACAAGGCGAGTTGATTGCCAATGCCCCCCACATGCCTGTGCATTTGGGATCGATGGGAGAGAGCATCAAAACCGTCATCCGTGACAACGCTGGCCATATGCAAGCCGGCGATGTGTATGTGTTGAACGACCCCTACCATGGCGGAACACACTTGCCCGATGTGACCGTCATCACGCCGGTTTATTTGGGCGATGCGCTTGAACCCGATTTTTACGTGGGGTCGCGCGGACACCATGCAGACATTGGCGGTGTCTCACCAGGCTCTATGCCACCGTTTTCCACCACCATCGATGAAGAGGGTGTGCAAATCCAAAATTTCAAACTGGTGGAAAAGGCTGTGCTGCGTGAAGTGCAAATGTTGGCTTTGCTGCAAAGTGGGGCCTACCCCAGTCGCAACCCTGCACAAAACATGGCGGACTTGAAAGCCCAAATTGCAGCGAATGAAAAAGGGGCGCAAGAGTTGCGCCGCATGGTCGCGCATTACGGATTGCCCACCGTGCAAGCCTATATGCAGCATGTGCAAGACAACGCCGAAGAATCTGTCAGACGGGCCATTACCCGCATGGCGAAACGTTTTGGTGACGTGACCCGCCACAGCTTTGACTTTCCCCTGGACAACGGCGCTTGCATCAAGGTCAGCGTTAGCATTGATGCCAAAGCACGCACTGCGGTCGTTGACTTCACCGGTACTTCAGCGCAACAAAGCAATAACTTCAATGCACCGCGCGCTGTGTGCATGGCGGCCGTGTTGTATGTGTTTCGCACCTTGGTGGAAGACGACATCCCTTTGAACGCAGGGTGTTTAAAGCCCATTCAGGTCATCATCCCAGAGGGTTCCATGCTGAATCCTCTGCCGCCGGCCTCTGTGGTGGCCGGCAATGTCGAGACCTCCACATGCATCACCAATGCCTTGTATGGTGCCTTGGGTGTGATGGCGGGCAGTCAACCCACCATGAACAATTTCACCTTTGGAAATGCCACTTACCAATACTACGAAACCATTTCGGGCGGAAGTGGCGCTGGGCCTGTGTTCAACAGCAGTGGCGAGGTGGTGGGTGGTTTCAAGGGAACCGATGTGGTGCAAACCCATATGACGAATTCTCGTTTGACAGATCCGGAAGTGTTGGAGTTTCGCTTTCCCGTGCGCTTGCTCTCCTACAGTTTGCGCGAAGGATCAGGCGGCCAAGGAAAATTTGCAGGAGGCGTTGGCGGTATTCGTCGAATTGAGTTTTTAGAGCCTATGACCGCAGGTATTTTGTCCAATGGCCGTACTTACCCCGCATTTGGATTGGCCGGTGGGTTGGCTGGCTTGCCCGGCGTGAACCGTGTCGTCAAGGCCAATGGTGAGGTGCTCATACTTGGCCATATTGACCAAGTGCAAATGCAAGTGGGTGATGTGTTTGAAATCCATACCCCTGGAGGCGGTGCATACCTTGGCACTTGACACGGATGTGACTGTATTGAAAGGCCACTGGCACTCGGCCAGTGGCGCATCCGTGCCCAAGCGCTTTGAAATGGTGAATGACAGTTGCAGCGCTGATACGGCGTATCGCTTGGCTTGCGCGGGAACAGCCTTGTTTTGGCAAGGGGACTTTCAGCAAGCGCGGCAATTGCTGCAGGCTTTAACGCGTCGCGTCAGTCGAACACCCACGGTGAAGTCAACCAACCTCGTTATGCCGCAAGCTTTTCATGCTTACCGCATGGCGCAGGCGCAACGCGCACGAATTTTGTCCATGTTGGTATTGCAAGTCGAGGGTGACCACCACATTGCTTTGCGGCGTGCCCCTGATGTACGCGAGGCATTGCGCAATGCATGGGGCGAGGCAAGAGGCCAAGCGCGGGTGTTGTCTTTGCGCGAGTTGTTGGGCGTCGTGAGCGCCTACGAGTGGCAACGCAAAGGCATCGCCGTCAAGGTGTTGAGCGAGGATGGTTTTTTCATTCATCCGCGTTATGGGGTTTTTTCTCCTGTTCGAAGTGAATACCTTGATCTGATTGCCAAGACACCCCTGCCTTCCGCTGAACTGGCTTTTGACATTGGCACTGGCACAGGTGTGATTGCGGCTTTGTTGCTGATGCGCGGCGTCAAGCACCTTATCGCCACAGACAGCAGCGACGTCGCCTTGCAGTGTGGGCAGGACAATTTGCAGCGATTGGCTCTGTCTTCTAGGGTGCAGTTCCAAAAGACCGATGTGTTTCCCCAAGGCCAAGCAAATTTGATTGTGTGCAACCCGCCTTGGTTGCCGGGCAAAGCCACGTCACTGTTGGAGCAAGCCATTTATGACCCCGACAGTCGAATGTTGCGTATTTTTTTAGCGGGCGTTTCGGCGAATTTATCCCCAGGTGGCGAGGCTTGGTTGGTCTTGTCAGATTTGGCTGAGCTTCTGCAACTGCGTTCTCGCGAGCAGTTGCTGCAATGGATAGAAGCGGGAGGCTTGCAGGTACTTGGGCGAGAAGACATTCGACCAAGCCACGCCAAAGTACAAGACAGTGCAGACGCATTGCACGCGGCACGAGCGCAAGAGGTGACGTCATTGTGGCGATTGGGTACGCGGGCCGCATAATCTGACCATGCGAAAAAATTTCCCTCTGCAAATAGATGGCCGCCACCCTGATCGGGTCCTTGATGCGGTGAAACACGATGTACGCAAATACCTCAAACGTGAGCGCAGGCGAGATTTACCTGAGGGTATCGATTTC
>CAMDIP010000070.1 GCA_945899335.1 Bordetella parapertussis | reverse complement strand
GTGGTTTTGATGCCTTGCAAATCACTTCCAGCCGCCGGTTCTGTCATGGCAATCGCGCCGACCATGTCGCCTCGGGCCATGGCAGGCAAATAGCGCTGCTTTTGCGCCTGCGTGCCGTAGTGCTGGAGATAGGGCGCGACGATTTCGGTATGCAAACCGTAGCCTATGCCGCTGAAACCGGCCGCGCTCAGCTCTTCCATTTGGATGATGGAATACAGCTTGTCGGCACCGAAGCCGCCATTAGCCTCGGGCTGGGTCATGCACAAAAAACCCAAAGCACCGGCCTTGGCCCACACCTGCTTGTCCACATAGCCCTGCTCTTCCCAAGCGGCATGGTGGGGCGCAATTTCTTCTGCCATGAAACGGCGAAAACTGTCTCGAAAAGCCTGATGTTCCGGGCTGAAAAGTGTGCGTTCGATCATGCTTGTCTCCAAAGCGTAACGAGAGGGAAAACCCTTTAGCGTATCTTCCTATAATTTTTGATTTACTTGCAACGGAGACTACCCCATGGTTTGGCAACAAATTTACGATCCCTTAGACAATATGTTGTTGTCTACTTTGTTAGCAGCCGTGCCCGTGGTGGTGATGTTGGTCGGCCTGGGCTTTTTGCACATGAAGGCGCACATCGCCGCAGGTGCGGGCTTGCTTGCTGCTCTGGTGATTGCGATAGCTGTTTATGGCATGCCCAACGAAATGGCGGCCAGTGCAGCACTCTATGGCGGCCTGAATGGCTTGCTGCCCATTGGCTGGATTGTGCTCAACATCATATTTTTACACCAACTGACTGAGCAAAACGGCAGCTTTAAGGTGTTGCAAGACTCGATTGCTGGCATCACCGAAGACCGCCGCTTGCAGTTGCTGCTGATTGCCTTTGCATTTGGCGCTTTCTTTGAAGGTGCAGCCGGTTTTGGTACCCCTGTGGCGGTCACCGCAGCCATCTTGATTGGCCTGGGCTTTTCACCCTTGGCCGCCTCGGGCTTGTCGCTGATTGCCAATACCGCACCTGTCGCTTTTGGCGCTTTGGGTACTCCCATCATTACCTTGGCCAAGGTGCATGGCTACGACGCCATGGAAGTCTCCATGATGGTGGGTCGCCAATTGCCTTTCTTCTCCTTGCTTGTTCCGTTCTGGCTGATTTGGGCCTTCGCGGGACGTCGTGCCATGTGGGATATTTGGCCCGCTATTTTGGTGACGGGGGCAAGCTTTGCCATCATGCAATTCTTGGTTTCCAACTACATTGGCCCAGAGTTGGTCGACATCATTGCAGCTGTCGTCAGCATGGCCAGCTTGGTCACCTTCTTGCGCTACTGGCAGCCAAAAACCATTTGGACCTCGGTTTCATTGAAAGGCCATGAAACTACCGGTGGCGAAGCGCAAGCACCGCGTGCTGTCACAGTTCATTCGCGCGACGCCATCATCCGCGCTTGGACGCCTTGGGCCATCCTCACCGTCTTTATCTTTATTTGGGGACTGCCCCCGGTCAAGGCCTATCTCAACAGTTTGTTCGCACCGCAATTTCCCATGGATGGTTTGCACAACCTGATTGAAAAAATGCCGCCAGTGGTGCCTGTTCCGAAAACCGAAAGTGCCATTTACACGCTGAACCTTTTATCTTCCACCGGCACCGGCATTTTGCTGTCGGCTATCGTGGGCGGCTTGGTGATGAAATACAACCCTCTCAATATGGTCCGGATTTTCTTCTCCACATTGTGGCTGGTTCGTTATTCATTGCTGACCATTGTGTTGATGCTGGCGCTGGGCTACCTCACCCGTTACTCCGGCACTGACACCACCTTGGGCTTGGCATTTGCCAATACCGGCGTCTTCTACCCCTTCTTTGGCACCTTGATGGGCTGGTTGGGTGTGGCGCTCACCGGATCTGACACGGCGTCCAATGTGCTGTTTGGCGGTATGCAAAAAGTAGCGGCTGAACAGCTGGGCTTGTCGCCCAACCTCATGGGCGCGGCCAACAGCTCTGGCGGCGTAATGGGCAAGATGATTGACGCACAGTCCATTGTGGTGGCCTCCACCGCCACCCGTTGGTTCAACCACGAAGGCGACATCCTGCGCTATGTGTTTTTCCACTCCATCGCCTTGGCCTGTTTGGTTGGCATCTTGGTGTCCCTGCAAGCCTATGTCTTCCCCTTCACCTTGATGGTGGTGCACTGATTTTCAACCTTTGCGAGGATTGCAATGAAAGCTTCAACATTGTTGGTTTGCTTCATGGGGGCGGGTCTGATGGGCTTGGTTTCTGCCCAAAAACCGGGCATTACCCGCATGGCTTTGCAGTCGCATGAACTGAGCGTGCCCGGCAGGATGGGTATACAAGCGCGTGTTGAATTCGACCCCGGCATTTTTGTCGGACGCCATACGCATCCCGGCGAGGAATTGGGCTATGTGCTCGAGGGGGAATTTGAGTTGCGCGTGGACGGTCAAGCCACACGCGTCGTCAAAACAGGAGAAGCTTTCATGATCCCTGCCAACACCATCCACGATGCCCTCAACGTGGGCACCACCAAAGGCAAGATTTTGGCGACTTATTTCGTGGAAAAAGGCCAGCCCGTGGCGACTTTTGTGAACTGAGTCTTTACAGACTGCAGATGTATTTGTACATGGCTTGACTGCTAGGGTCGCTGCCAATGGGCATCCAGTCGCTGGGTTTATAAACTTCGTCCGACTTTTGACCCGTGGCCATGGGGCCAGGGTAGCCAGCTACCTGCATATTGCGCTGGCGGCTTTCTTGGCAATCGTATTGCCACACACCGCGGTAGGACATATCCCCTTGGCGGTCGGCTTGTTTCAGATTTTGAATATGCCAAAACATCCGTAAATTGGAAGTTTTCTTGATATTGGGGTCGACAAACAAACCTGTACCGTATTCATTTTCAGATACCAATACCCATTCAGCCATGACAGAGAAACTGGCCAATAAACAAAAAGCAGCAATGATTTTTTTCATTCGGTTTCCTAAATTGTTGACCCAAACCACATAAAAGAGCATTCTAAAAACCCTTCTATCTCGATTTTATAACCCCAAAGAATTAAGGATTCAACAATACCTTGGCAACAAAATGACGCAAATGCTCACCCTGACTCAAGTTTTGCTTGTAAATTCCGAAAATAGAACACCCCCACCACGGATATTTCCGATCAGGATTGCTGCATGAAAAGACTACTAACCCTTTGGCCTGCCCTTTTTTTGCTTGCTTTGGTGGCCTGTGCTGTCAACGGGCCGGTGGCCTCACCCTTGGCACCCAGCCCCCATCAAGTGATTTTGGGCTCCAACATCTTTGGTTTTCCACAAAACAAAATGACGGTACTGAGCTCAACCCAAGGCCAAACCTTTGAGACGCGTCACAGCCTGCTTCGCCACGACAGTTGCGCCAAAGGCAGCATGGACATCGTTGAACTGTCTGGCATCATTGATATTTCCAGTTTGCAAAGTTTGCAAGCGCATATGCACAACCTGTCGCAATGCATCAACCGCCAAGGACAGCGTGTACCGCCACAGGTCTACCTCAACTCCAACGGGGGTAAACCCATTTTGGGCATCGAGTTGGGTCAAATTTTGGCTCGCTATGGCGCTGAAGCTGTGGTCACCGAAGGCCAGCTTTGCTCGGGTGCTTGCGCGGTGGGTTTTCTAACCGCCAGACAGCGCAGCGTCAAATCCAATGGTCGGGTGGTGCTGTATTTCAATGGGGCCAAAAACAATGGCTTCGATTGCGCCCGCTCCAACGATATGATGCCGCTGCAAAACCACTTCTTGGCTGCCGCGGGTCGTACGGGTGGCACCGCTTTGTACAACCAAGCCTTGACCTACTGCAACAGCGACAGGGGCTGGGAGATATCTTGATATGCCGGTGATTGTCATCGCCAACCCCAAAGGCGGGGCTGGCAAATCCACTTTATCGACCAATGTGGCGGGGTTTTTTGCCTCGCAAGGCCATGCGGTCATGCTCGGTGACGCCGATGTTCAGCAGTCGTCGCGCTTGTGGCTGAGTCTGCGCCCCGATAACGTCACCCGCATCACCACCTGGGAATTGCAAGCCGACTTGGTGCTGACTGCCAAACCGCCCAAAGGGACTACCCATGTGGTGATCGACACACCAGGGGGCTTGGACGGTTGGCGCTTCAAAGAAGTGCTGGGTCGCGCCGAAAAAATCATGGTACCCATCATGCCCAGCATTTTCGACATGTATGCAGCACAAAATTTTCTAACCAAACTTCGCGAAATCACACGCAACAGCCGCACCAAAGTGGGCGTGGTGGGTATGCGGGTGGATGAACGCACTTTGGCGGCCAGCAAACTGCGCCAATTCATGGACACGCTGGAACTTCCCATCGTGGGCTATTTGCGCGATACCCAACACTATTTGCATTTGGCAGCGCACGGCTTGAGCATGTTTGACATCACCCCCAGCAAGGTGGAGAAAGACTTGTTGCAGTGGCGACCGATTTGCCAGTGGTTGCAAGACCCCTGACACTATTTATGTTAGTTGGGAGTTCTGTGGTCGAAACTTAGGTCGAGGAGCCACCTAAAAATACTCAAAATATTTTCTAGAAAAATTGTAGTTCGGAATTATTTGGCAATTCCACACGAAAGGTCGTACCCCTGTTTAACTCTGTTGTGAAGTTGATTTTTCCTTGATGTGACTCGACGATAGCCTTGGAGAGCCATAGCCCAATGCCCATACCCGTGTCTTTGTTGGTACGCAGCAATTCAAACACCATTGCTTCAATCTCAGGTTCAATACCAATGCCGTTGTCTGTCACTGTCAAAACTATGTGAGTTCTTTCCATTTGTGTTTGCACTGAAATACGTTTGGCACCTTGAAATGATGCGGGGAATGCCTCGCTGGCATTTGTAATCAGATTCAAAATCACCTGTTGCATTTGTGATTTGTCACCTGTAATGTGCAAAGGTTGTGGATTCAAATTTACTTGCAGATCAATTGAATGACTTTGTAAAGTAGATTGACAAAGTAGCAACACTTCCTTGACGAGACCATTGAAGTCAAAAATTGAAATCGACTTGCGACCATTGCCAAACATATTGCGCAAAGTTGAAATGATAGTGACAGCTCGTTGATTTGCTTTGCGCAACCCTGTCATTGCTTTATCAATGTTGGCGTCTTGATTTAACTTGGCGTCATGTTCGCTCAAGACTAATCCGATCATGTCGGTGTTGATTTGAATCACAGTCAAAGGTTGTGTTAGTTCATGCGCCAGACTGGCGACCAAGGCACCCATCCCTGCAGTTTTGTTAAATACTGTCAGTTGTCGAATGATCTCTTCACGTTCTTCTAATAGTTTTTTGAGGTTGAGGCTGGTGCGGTGCATGACATCTGCTCGCTCATTGGTCAACGTTAATTCATTGGCAACAGCCATTTTGTTTTGCTCAGCAATCTCAAGAAATATGCGAAGAAACGCTATGTTGCAAAGTGTGATGGCCATAAACTGACCAACCACCATCAAAGCTTGATGCCAACTGGGCTCATAGATGTCATCAATTGTTCCTGCCAATGCCACCCCAAATGCCCTAATACCCAAAGTACTACTCAAAATCAAGCCGCCCCCCATCAGCAACTTGGCCCCCAACGATTCACGCAAGCGATGAAGTTTTAGACCAATGAGGAAATAGTCAAAACACAGCACCGCATAAAAGGCATTGAAAATGATCAAGGCTTCCCATTCAGCTTGTTGAAAGTAAATTAAATAAACAAACAAAATGAAATAGCCAACATTAATCAGGATGTATGCCTTGTATGCCCGATACTGAGGCGCAGGTAACAAATACATACGTAAAGCCACCATACGTCCCCAGTTACCTACCAGCATCAATAATTGGGCCACATAGAAAAACAAAAAATCAGATACTTGACCCCGCATAGCCAACAAGACCACAGCCATTCCACTGAACATACCTGCTGCGCACCAAAGTTTGACTTGAAAGCTTCTGTACTCTTGCAAAGCGAGCCAAATTGCCCCGTGCAATATCAGATACACGAAGCAAATCATAAAAATGGTCGTTTGGGTGTCCAGCTGCATATTCACAGTTGTATTTATTCGCTTGTAAATATGCTCGCTAAACCTTCCAAGCGTTCGAGCGCCATTCCACAACCTCTAACAACACATGTCAGTGGCTCATCAGCCAATATCACGGGTATGCCTGTTTCTTCGGAAATCATCTTGTCTAAATCTTTCAATAGCGCTCCACCACCAGTGAGAACTATTCCTCGGTCGGCAATGTCCGAACTAAGCTCTGGAGGTGTGTTCTCCAGCGCAATCTTTATTGCAGTTACAAGGCCATTGAGTGGCTCATTGAGCGCTTCCAACATTTCAGTTGTGGATACAGTAAAAGATTGTGGAATACCCTGTGCTAAGTTTCGACCGGTGACTTCCATCTCTTTGTATTCTGCACTAGGGTAAGCAACACCAATTTGTTTTTTCAAGTTTTCTGCAGTTTGGTCGCCGATCAACATGCCATAGTTGCGACGAATGAAGTTCACAATTGCCTCGTCAAATTTATCGCCACCAATGCGAACGCTGCCTTTGTAAACCATGCCGCCTAATGAGATGATTGCAACTTCAGTGGTGCCACCACCAATATCGACCACCATTGAGCCACAAGCATCTGCCACTGGCAAACCCGCACCAATGGCGGCGGCCATGGGCTCTTCAATCAAGTACACCTCAGATGCACCCGCCGCCAATGCCGATTCACGAATTGCTCTGCGCTCAACTTGCGTAGACCCGCAGGGTACGCAAATAATGATTCTTGGACTGGGTCTCAAAAAACTTTTGGCGTGAATAGAGCGAATAAAGTGCTTAAGCATTTGCTCAGTGATTGTGAAATCCGCAATCACACCGTCTTTCATGGGTCTGATTGCTTCAATGCTGTACGGTACTCGCCCAAGCATTGATTTGGCTTCTCGACCTACTGCAATTACATTTTTTTTTCCTCGAATTCCTGCCAC
>CAMDIP010000069.1 GCA_945899335.1 Bordetella parapertussis | reverse complement strand
AATTGGTTTACCAAGCATTGGAGTAAATTGTGCCCATCACTCAAAAAAAACTGCTCGAGCATCTGAATAAAGAGGTTTATTGCAAGCTGGGTGTTTCACCTGTTCACGGTATCGGCGTGTTCGCCGTGCGAGCCATTCCCAAAGGAATTTACCCGCTCAAGAGTTACTTGAACGTCAAAGAGGTGGATATTGATAAAAAGCTGATTAAAGATTTGCCCAAAGGGGTGCGCCAACAAATCGACACCTTTTGCTTCTACAACAAGAAAACCGTGTCTATTCCCACCATCGGGCTGAATTCATTTGATTTGGCGGTCTACCTCAACCACTCCAAAAAACCCAATTTGAGGTTTAAAAAAGCTGGCGTACTGATAAGCCTGAGGAAAATCGCCGAAGATGAAGAACTGTTTATCGATTACGACATCAGCTTCGGCGAGAAGCACTTTTTCTAAAAAACCAGCTTAACCCACCATGGCCAAAACCGTGGTGTCATCGGTTTGCGTAACAGCGGCTTCATCTCGGAAGATTTGGTTGAACTGGTGGGGCTTGAAGTCAGTGACCAAAGGCGAGGTAGGGTCTGTGGCCAACGGGTGAGCTGTATCAATCAGCGCCATGGCATAAATGGGTTCAAAGTCGGTCACAAACAAAGCCTTGTAGCCGTAGTCATCGACGGGGCCGAGGTTGTAGTAGCGCAAGCCATTCTTTGCCGCCCAACGGCAAGCTTGTAAACAGGCGTAAATTCCAGGCGAGCGGTTTTTATGGGCGCGGTTCCATTGGCAAAAACTTCCGTAAAGCTGGTTGTACTTTGGCAGCAAGATGGAGACGTCGGTCAGCACCAGTTCGCCTTCTGTGTCGCGTACCCTTAAAACCAAAACTTCCAAATCGCGCACATAGTCGACAAAGCCCGCAACCTCGCGGTCGTCGATGCAGTAGTTAGCGAAGTGCTCGCCACCCATTTCGAACATATCGTCAAGGCTGAGTTGACTGCCAGGAATGAGTTCTTCTGTGTAAGTGAAATGTTTGTATTGCTTGTCGAGTTCGCGGAATTTGCGTTCACGACGCGCTTCAGCCCAGAAGTCTTCTGCAAAAGTGTCGACCAAGCCGTACTTGTCGTTGATAGGTACACCATAGGGGCTGTCTGGGGGGAGTGCATACACAACGAACGGGCGCGGTGCAAAGTTGATCATCTCTTCAGAGACATTGATATAGGGGCAAAGGGCATCCCAACGGGTGGTGTAGTAAAGAATATCGTTGTGGTCGCTTTCAACCAGTAAATTGTCCTCAGTCCAACTTTGGTAACCCACATGCCGAACCTTGGGTGCAGAAGAAAACAAGTTCGCAGGTTTGAACTGGTAAAGCGTGCCATTCATAGTGATGCCTTTTGTGTTGATTTTTTAGATTTATTTTTTTTGGGTGAGATTTTTTTCAAGTCGAAATACGTCTTGTCCACCTCATAGTTTTGCTGCAAAAAAACAGGGTCTTTTTCTTCAAGCTTAGCCACGGTGCGCTCAACCTTGGCCATATGGGCAGAAGCTTCGCTTTTGCTATCAGCCAGTCCTGCGATGTATTCATCCATCAAAGGACAGTCAGCGTCAAAATAAAATTTTTGCTTGTTGGGGTTGTAGCTCAGAGGATAAAGAGTGCAGCCAAAAGGCTTATCTTCACCCAGCGTGCAACCCTGAGGACCGAGGTGGTCGCATTGGGTTTGGATGCAAATGCTGCCAAGCCGCTTTTCTTCTTTTCGTGTCAGGGTAATTTCGAGGGAGGGATAACCCGGCTCAACGTTACAGCAACGCTGGCATTCGGCACAGTGGTCAAACAGCACGCATCAACTCCGAGTGATACATGGTGCGAACAAACAAGTGCGCATGGGGTAAACAAATACAAGTGTCATCAAGCTTCGGTAGGTTTGAAATCAGCATTTTGCAACGTGGTTCAAACCAAAATTCCTTATGTAGTGAGCACATACCAGCAACATAAATAATTATCAACGGATTTGACATGTTGCGTCAAGAAATCCTTTTTTGTTTCTTTAGGTGGTTTAAACGATTTACAAACTCTCGACAGCGCAGTCTTCACAGAAGAAATACACCATCACACCTTCTGTGATGGGTTGTCGATCACGGTGCAGAACCAACGCACCTGTCTCTAAAGCGAACAATGAACGCTTGAATACAGACTCATACAAAACTTTGGCACGTTGCATATCTGCGACATGAATTTCAAACCATGCGACTGGGGTGCGTTGCAGGGGCGTGCTTATGGTTTCTTGGCTGGTGTAGCGGGTGCAATCTTGACTGCATCGCCATCGCTCACACCGTCGGGTGGGCTTTCAATCAAGCGATCCGAGGCCTCCAAGCCAGAAGACAACTCGACCTTGTTGCCGTAGTCGCGCCCAATGACAACAGCTTTGAGAACCACTTTGTTTTCAGGCGACACAGTCGCCACGCGCAAGCCAGCTTTGGTAAAGATCAATGCACTGGGCGGCACACTCAGGCCAGAGGATATGCCTGGCAACTCAAAGCTCACGTTGGCAAATCCGCCTGGTATCAAAGTGCCGCTGGCGTTTTCTGCTGAAAGCTGAACCAGCATACTGCCCGATCCAGCGCTGATGGCCTGTGACATGGTTTGTACTTTGGCGATGAAGGTTTTCCCAGGACTTTCGGGTACTGTGAACTTGGCGATGGCACCTTTTTGAATTTGTGCCACGTATGCCTGGGGCAAATTCACATACAAACGTAAACGTTTGATGTCGGAGACCACAAACAATTCCGTACCCACATTACCTCCCACATTGATCAGTGCCCCCACATCGGTATTGCGAGCGGTGATGACGCCATCGAATGGGGCAACGATGCGGCTGAAGTTTTTCAGTGCTTCAACGCGGCTGACATTGGCTTGAGAGGCTGCAACGATGGCTTGCTTAGCTTTGAGGTCTCCCAGTTTTTCTTCCACGGCTTGGGAAGACACAAAATTGGTGGCAAGCAAGGACTGCCAACGCTTAGCGGTGTTCTCGGACAAAGCTGCATTGGCTTGTGTGCTGGCTAACTCGGCTTTGGCCTGAAGGATTTGTTGATCAAGGTCTGGGGTATCAATTTCAGCCAACAGTTGGCCAGCTTTGACAGGCGTGCCAATGTCGGCTTTCCAACTTTTCAAATAGCCACTGATTCGAGCATAAATAGGCGCTTTGGAAAAAGCTTCAATACGACCTGGTAAATCTAGCGTAGGGGTTGCGTTCGCTGGGACAGGCGCGATAACAGTCACTGTCCGTACTGTTTGCGTTTGGGCCTGTTCTTTCAGCAGCTTTGCATCCGTTGTGCGTGTGCTGATACCGCTATAAACCACATAAGCTGCCACGGCGGCTCCCAACAACAGTGCGGTCCATAACAAGCCGCGCGACACAGTGGGGGTTGACGACTCAAGCATGCTTTACTCCGAAAGACGAGGGGGTGGGGCGTGATTGCCCACGTTGGGTATGAACCAGACTGAACACCAGAGGGACGATGACCAAGGTGGCAACAGTGGCAAAGCAAAGCCCCCCAATGACCGCTCGGCCAAGCGGTGCGTTTTGCTCGCCGCCTTCACCCAAGCCCAATGCCATGGGAATCATGCCAATGATCATGGCCAAAGCCGTCATCAACACCGGCCTGAAACGCACAAAACCAGCGTCCAAAGCCGCCGCCAAGGGGTCACCCCATTCTTCTAGGCGCTCTCTGGCAAAGCTGATGACCAGCACGCTGTTGGCAGTGGCGACACCCATGCACATGATGGCGCCAGTCAGGGCAGGCACGGACAATGTGGTGCGTGTAGCAAACAACATCCAAACAATACCCGCCAGCGCTGCGGGCAGGGCGCTGATGATCACAAAGGGGTCTCGCCAAGATTGGAAATTCACCACGATCAAGAAATAAATCAGTACCACTGCAGCCAACAAGCCCCACAACAAACCAGAAAATGCTTTCTCCATGGTTCTCACCTGACCCAGCAAAACCACTTTGGTTCCTTTGGGCAAATCAGCCTCGGTCTCAGCAATAACGCGGCGCACCTCTTTGGCCACAGTGCCTAAATCGGTGTCTTGAGTGGTTGCGTTGATTTGCACCATGGGTTGTGAGTCGTACTGGCTCACCACGGCATTGCGGGTGGTACGGTTAAAGCTGGCGATGCCGCCCAACAATTGTTGGTTGTTATTTGCCCCAGAAGACACTGGCAGGTTGGCCAAATCATTGAGCGAATCTAAATTGTATTGAGGCGTTTGCATCACCACGCTATAGGAAATGCCATTGGCGGGATTGAGCCAAAAGGTGGGTGCGACTTGGCTGCTACCAGCAAGGTTGACCACCAAGTTGTTGGTGACATCTCTGGGGGTGATGCCAAGGTCTTGGGCTTGTCCTCGGTCCATATTGACATCAAAGACCGGACTTTTGGCCGATTGCTGTATGCGGGCATCCGCAACGCCAGGGATGCCGCGAATGGCTTTCAACAAGGTGTTGGCATACTCAAAATTACCCGCCAAATTGGCACCTCTGATTTGAATGTCAATTGGCGCAGGTGCGCCGAAATTCAAAATCTGACTCACGATGTCTGCAGGGGGAAAAGAAAATACGGTATCTGGGAATTCTGTTGGCAAGATTTTGCGCAGCTCTCGAACATAGTCAGCTGTAGGTAAATGGCCTTTGCGCAAAGCAATTTGTATGTCGCCGTCTTGGGTGCCAATAACGCCAGTGTTGTTGTAAATGAGGTTAATCCAACTGGGTGGCAAGCCGATGTTGTCTACCAAGGTCGTGATTTCTTCAGGGGGAATGACCTTCAGAATAGTTTTTGCAATGGTGGCAAACCGAGCGGCAGTCTCCTCTACCCGCGTTCCAATCGGGACCCGTGCGTGGATCAGAATTTGTCCACCGTCGACATCGGGAAAGAAGTTGCTGCCCAAATAAGGCAAGAGCGCAAAGGATGCCAAGATAAAACTCATGAATACCGTGATGACTTTGATGCGGTTGAACAAGGCCAAATGCAAGACACTTCGGTAACCTGCCCGAAACCTTTCAAAGCTTGACTCAAAACCGCGTTGAAATTGGACCAAAGGGTTGCGACTGACGGGCAAGCTTTGGTTATTGCCATGCATATCGGTATGCGCTGCATGCGGTTTGAGCAAGTAGTTGGCCATGGTGGGAACCAAGGACCTGGACAAAAAGAATGAAAACACCATGGCAAGCATCACCGCTTCTGCCATGGGCACAAACAAAAACCGTGCGACACCATCTAAAAAGAACATTGGTACAAACACAATGCAAATACACAACAGCGAGATAAAAGCTGGTGTCACGATTTGTGCCGCACCGTCCAAGATGGCAGTTTCTACATCTTTGCCTTGCTCAAGATGCCAGTTGATATTTTCAATGGTCACGGTGGCATCGTCGACCAAAATACCCACAGCCAGAGCAAGACCGCCCAAGGTCATGATGTTGAGCGTTTCGCCAAGAGCTGCCAACCCCATGATGGCTCCCATGATGGACAAAGGGATGGAGACGGCAATGATGATGGTCGAGCGCCAACTGCCTAGGAAAAGAAAAATCATCACGCTGGTCAATGCGGCAGCAATCGCGCCTTCCATGGCAACACCACTTATCGCTGAACGCACAAAAATAGATTGATCATTCAGTGGTTTAACTTCCAACGTAGGCGGTAAAGAATCCTTCATGGTTTCAAGTTTTTCACGCACACCGTCGACAATGGCCAAGGTGGAGGTTGTGCCGTTCTTGAGCACCGACATCAATACCGAGCGATTGCCATCGACATGCACAATATTGGTTTGCGGTGAATTGCCATCATGCACATTGGCCACGTCCCGCAGGTAAATCATGGCGCCATTGACAGACTTGACGGGTATATTGGCCAAGTCTTTGATTTCAGTGGCAGCATTGTTGAGATTGATGGTGTACTCGAAACTGCCAATCTTTTGGGTGCCAACTGGTGTGACGATATTTTGAGCCGCTAGCGCTGTGGCCACGTCTTGTGCACTTAAGCCACGGGCTTGAAGCTCGGGTAACTTCAAATCTACTTGAACGAGACGCGACTTTCCGCCATAGGGAAAGGGAATGGCGGCTCCAGCGACAGTGACCAAGGGTGTGCGCACTTGTGTGAGTCCGAGGTCAGCCAAATTTTGCTCTGACAGCCCCTTGCCTGATAAAGCCAATTGCAAAATGGGGACGGTGGAGGCGTTGTAATTCACAATCAAGGGCGGCAAAGCGCCGGGGGGCATTTGACGAACCATCAACTGAGAGATAGCTGTCACCTGTGCATTGGCAACAGCGATATTCACACCTGGGTGAAAGAAAATTTTGACGATGCCCACACCGGCGTAAGAATTGGCTTCTATGTGCTCAATGTCATTCACCGTGGTGGTCAGCACCCGTTGGTACAAGTTGGTGATACGCCCAGCCATTTGATCGGGTGGCAAACCGGTATAGGCCCACGCCACTGCAATGACAGGTATTCGAATTTCAGGAAAGATATCTGTTGGTGTTCGAACCGCAGCCAAGGGGCCGAGTACCAACATCAATAGCGCCATCACCACAAATGTATAAGGCCTTTTAAGGGCTACGCCAACCACATCTACCAGCATACTTCTTGGCCCTTTAATTCATTCAAAAATAAGCGTAAAGCAAAAAGTTTCAGAGGTCAGTGTCAAACCAGTGTCAAACCACAGTTTGCAAATAGCGCAACACCCAAGCTGCATCTGCATCGCTTGGGAATACTGGGTAATGTACTTGTTGAATCACGCCGTCATTAACCACCATAGTCAGCCTTTTGATCAAAGTCTTTTCTGCTATCACGAAGGTGGGTAATTGCAAGGCCTTTTGAAATTGCAGTTCGGCGTCGCTGAGCACTGCAAATGGAAGTTGCAAACGTTCGGCCATTTCTTGTTGGTAATGCGTGGATTGCGTGCTTAGACCAAAGACTTGCACACCAAATTCTTTAAGAGCAGGGTGCGCTTCTTTGTAGGCATTGGATTGGGGAGTACA
>CAMDIP010000068.1 GCA_945899335.1 Bordetella parapertussis | reverse complement strand
GAGCGTAGCGACGAAGCAGTCTAGAGATCGCTTCGCTGCGCTCGCGATGACGAAAATATTCGCGATGACGTGAATGACTAAATATCGTCCCGCAAGTCGTAAGGCAGTGGATGCAAAGTCAAGCCTGCACCTTGGGCTGTCCCCATCTCACCAGCGTCCTTTTCCAGAGCACTGTTTTGCAAACACACCAAAGCCCAATGGCCATGAACCGAGTGGTGACAAGCTTGTGCTACCAAGCCGGAAGGTTGGCTGGGGTCACTGGCGCTAAAAACCTCTTCACCAGCTTGCAACGCCGCAGAGGCCGAGGCAAGGTAAGCACGACGCTTTAAGGTACCGCGAAACTGGCTGCGAGCCACCACCTCTTGGCCTGGGTAGCAGCCCTTTTTAAAGTTCACGCCATCCACCGATTCATAGTTCAGCATTTGCGGCACAAAAGCTTCAAAGGTCAAGGCTTGCACATCGGCCACACCACTCAAGACCTCGCACAGCAGCCAATCTTGAAGGTCCAATGCAGCCGTCGTTAAAGCAGAACCCACCGGCACGATCTGCAAAGCACGGCCATGACCCTGTGCGGGGTAAAGCTGCACGGTTGAGGCAGGGTCTTGCACATGCAAAGACCATGGGTCTGGGGCCAACGAAGCAGGCACCGCATCGCCCAACAAACCACGTACCTCGTACTGCTGCGACACATCGTTCATCACCACCTTGGCGCGAAGCACAAACATGCGCAATCGCTTCAAGGTTTGGGCTAGCAGGTCTTGTCGCAACACCAGCCAGACATCTTCAGGCGAAGTTTTGAAGCCAATGAAGCTGGCTTGCATTCGCCCTTTGGCGTTGCAAAACGCCGCCAAACGGGCTTGATGGGGAGGTAAGAGCAAAAAATCGTTGCTCAATTGGTTGTGCAAAAAGTTGGCGGCGTCTGCGCCTTGGGCATGGATGATGCCGAGGTGGGGCAGGGCGCAGCTACCTTGGGCAGAATCCAGCAAGTCAGGCAGAGCTATAAAAGTATTCATGCCTCTATTATCATGGCCGCATCTTTTGACACCGCAGGAGCGGCAATGAAATGGTTTTGGAGCAGCCTTTGGCTGACAACAGGCATGGCGCTGGTCATTGCGGGCGCGGCCGTTTGGTGGGTGTTGCGCCCCTTGCCCATGGCCACGCAGACGGTCGATCTCTCGGTTTCCACAGGTTCAACGCCACGCATGGTGGCTAGCCAAATTGCCGAGTCGGGCATCGATGTGTCGCCAACGCTGATGTATTACATGTTCAGGTTCAGCGGTCAGTCCAAGCTGATTCGCGCAGGCAGTTATGAAGTCGCCAACACCACCACCGCTTGGGAATTGCTGCAAAAACTGGTACGCGGCGAAGAAAATCTGAAAGCCATCACCTTGGTGGAGGGCTGGACCCTGCGCCAATGGCGTCAAGCTTTGGCCAAAGCCGAGTTTTTAAAGCACGATACCCAAGGTGACACCGATGAAGAGTTGATGCGCCGCTTAGGGCTGGCTGACGTTCCTGCTGAGGGGCGGTTTTTTCCAGATACTTATATGTATGGCAAAGGCAGCAGCGATGTGGCGGTGTTGCGCCGTGCAATGACCGCCATGGACAAGCAATTAGCGCAGGCTTGGGCCCAGCGCGACATGGGCTTGCCTTTGCAAAATCCGCAAGAAGCTTTGGTATTGGCCAGCATTGTGGAGAAAGAAACTGGCAAACCCTCAGACCGCGCCATGATCGCCAGCGTCTTTCACAACCGCTTGCGCATCAATATGCCGCTGCAAACCGACCCGACCGTCATTTACGGCATGGGGGCGGGCTTCGACGGCAATTTACGCCGCGTCGACTTACAAACCGAACATCCTTGGAACACCTATATGCACAAAGGCTTGCCGCCAACGCCCATCGCCATGCCGGGCAAAGCCGCACTTTTGGCTACGCTGCAACCCGCCACCAGCAAAGCTCTTTACTTTGTGGCGCGGGGTGATGGCAGCAGCGAATTCAGCGAAACCTTGGACAAGCACAACGCCGCCGTGGACCGGTATCAGCGCAACCCGACCAAGGCACAATAAGCGGCATGAGCCCTGGGATATTCATCAGCTTCGAAGGCATAGACGGCGCAGGTAAATCTAGCCATGTGCAAGCCGTGGCAGATGCTTTCGCTAAAGCCAAGCGTCAAGTGGTGCTAACACGCGAACCTGGCGGCACCCCCTTGGCAGAAAAATTACGCGACATGGTCTTGCACGACAACATGGACACCTTAAGCGAAGTGCTACTGATGTTTGCCGCGCGGCGCGACCATTTGCAACAGGTGATTGAACCCGCATTGGCGCGAGGCGATGTGGTGGTTTGCGACCGCTTCACCGACGCCACTTTTGCCTACCAAGGCGCGGGGCGCGGTTTTGACTTGAATGTGTTGAGGCAACTTGAACTTTGGGTTCAAGCCTTGCCCGCGGGTGGTTTGCGCCAACCCGACCTCACCTTGTGGTTTTCGCTGGACCCCTCCATTGCCGCCGAGCGCCTGAGCAACGCCCGTATTCCTGATCGCTTTGAAGCCCAGCCTGCCGAGTTTTTCGCCAAAGTTCACCAAGGCTATACCAATCGCTTGCAAGCCGACGCACAGCGTTTTGCCCGTATTGATGCCTCGGCAAGTCTTGAACAAGTACGCGAGCAGGTGATGCGCCTGTTGCATGAGCGCTTAAACCTGAAAATTCCTTCATGAATGCCTTGGCACCTTGGTTACAAGCCTCCTTGGAAAACCTGCTGCCCCGCGCGGGACATGCATGGTTGATCCAAGGCTCTTCGGGCTTGGGGCAGTATGAGCTCTCCTTGGCGTTAGCCCAAGGCTGGCTGTGTCAGACCCCTACGGCGCAAGGTGCTTGTGGCCAATGCCCCAGTTGCCACGGTATTGGTGTTCGGGTCCATGCAGACTTCAGGGTACTGATGCCCGAGACCGAAGCGCTGGTCAGAGGGTGGCCGCTGGGTGAAAAAGCCGATAAAGAGATCGACGACAAAAAGCGCAAGCCCAGCCGAGAGATTCGGGTGGACGCCATGCGCGAGATGCTGGACTTTTGCCATATGACCCGCTCAGGTGAGCGCGGCAAAGTGGTGCTGATTTACCCCGCCGAGCAAATGAACACGGTGACCGCCAACACTTTGCTCAAAACCTTGGAAGAGCCGCCACCCTATACCCGCTTCATTTTGGCCACCTCCGCAGCCCACGAGTTGCTGCCCACCATTCGCAGCCGTTGTTTGGTCTACACCTTGAACTGGCCTGACACCGCGCCTGCCTTGGCTTGGATGACCATGCAATCGGTACCATCCGCTGAAGCTGTTGCGCTGCTTCGCGCAGCTGGTGGTCGAGCCCATGACGCCTTGGCCTTTTTCAACGACGGCTTGAAAGCCAAAGATTGGGCAGGTTTGCCCAAGTTGCTGCTGCGCGGGGAACCCGGTTGGCTGGTCGACGCTGCACCCGCTATGGTCTTGTCGGTGCTGCAAAAGCTTTGCCACGATATGCAAGCCTTGGCCTGTGGCGCAACGCCTCGCTATTTTGAAGCGGCCGATCTGCCTAAACCCTCGGGTTTGACCACCCTCACCCAATGGTCTCGGGAGCTAATGGACAGCGCCCGCACCGTGGATCACCCTTTCAACCCTGGCCTTTTATTGCAGGCTTGGGTTAGCCGTGCGCAACGCGCCTTGAATGCCGCCTAAACCATGTACACCGACTCGCATTGCCACCTGAATTTTCCCGAACTTCAGGCGAATTTGGGCGATATTCGCCAAGCCATGCATGACGCGCAGGTCTCCCGAGCTTTGCTCATCAGCACCC
Organism: Bordetella parapertussis; assembly: GCA_945899335.1. Classification (GTDB taxonomy): domain Bacteria; phylum Pseudomonadota; class Gammaproteobacteria; order Burkholderiales; family Burkholderiaceae_C; genus Limnohabitans. The sequence goes on along the minus strand of CAMDIP010000068.1, from coordinate 3,377 downwards.
GCATGGAAACCTTTGCCGATGTCAACGCCATGGCAGTAGCGCATGACAATTTTTGGTGTACCGCAGGCGTTCACCCCGACGAAGAGGGTGTTCAAGAGCCGACTTTGGACGATTTACTGGCCATGGGTCAACACCCTAAGGTAGTGGGCATTGGCGAGACAGGTTTGGACTATTACCGCTTGGGCGAGCGCACTCTGGTAGACATGGAATGGCAGCGCGAACGCTTTAGGCGCCACATCCGCTGTGCCCAAAACCTGCGCCTGCCCTTGGTGATTCACACCCGCAGCGCCAGCGCCGACACCTTGGCCCTATTGAAAGAAGAGGGCGAAGACGGAGGAAATAAGGCTGTAGGCGGTGTTTTTCATTGCTTCACTGAAACCGCCGAAGTAGCACGGGCTGCGTTGGACTTGGGTTTTTATATCTCTTTTTCAGGCATATTGACCTTCAAAAACGCACAAGATTTGCGCGATATTGCGGCTTGGATGCCATTGGACCGCATCTTGATTGAGACTGACAGTCCCTACCTTGCGCCTGTTCCGTACAGAGGTAAGACCAATAACCCGTCTTATGTACCTTGGGTAGCCAAACAGATCGCCAGCCTGCGCAACCTTGATGAGAAGGAGGTGGGCATGCAGACTTCAGCCAATTTTGATCGCTTGTTTCAAGGGGTTTTAAGTTGAAGTATTACTTTAAATATATTATTTTAAGTATTGTTTTTATTATATATTTTCCTTTAAAAGCAGGTTCTTATGAGGATTTTTTCAAAGCCATAGATTCAGACAATGCAGAAGCGGTGACTGTACTTTTGCAACGTGGTTTTGACCCTGACAGCCCCAACCCCCAAGGCCAACCGGCGCTGATATTGGCCATGCAAAAGTCATCCCGCAAAGTGGCCGAGGTGCTGATGGACTGGAAAACCACCAACCTCAGCATCCAAAACCCCCAAATGGAAACCCCTTTGATGTTGGCTGCCATTACCAGTCAGTTGGGCTGGGCAAAAAGACTGATAGAGCGGGGCGCAGACGTCAACCAAAAAGGCTGGACGCCGCTTCACTACGCTGCCACCAAGGGAAACATAGACATCATGCGCTTGCTGATTGAAAACCACGCTTACCTCGACGCCGAGTCGCCAAATGGCACCACGCCACTCATGATGGCAGCGCATTACGGCACACCCATGGCCACCAAATTGCTCTTGGAAGAGGGCGCTGACCCGCGAATCAAAAACCAGCTGGGTATCAATGCCTTGGAGTTCTCACGCAAGGCCAACAAACCCGAATCTACGCAATATATAGAGGCTTTTGAAGCCGCTTGGACGCAAAAATACCCTAATAAACCTTGATATTCAAGGCGCGCTGCGGCTCAATACCACCGCGCCGCGCAGTTGCCCAGGCTGGTAATTCAACGCTTTGTCATTGGGGTACAGCTCGCTGAGTTTGCTTTTAACTTCTGGGCTAATTTGTTCTGGACCCCCATGACAAGACACGCACATGGGTTGCAAGACGATGGGCTTGGCGAAATGATATTCCTTGCTGCCATCGGACTTGGTGATGGTTTCTGAAAACTCCATCTCAGCTGGTTTATCGCCACGCGCCAAACCCGCATCAAACTGTGCCAAGGCTTTGGCTTGCCAATCGTTGGGAACCCCCATGACAGGGTTTCTGGCGCGTGTGCCCACGCGACTGAGCTTGACTTGGTTTTGTGCCGACACACGGCCAGCGATCTCTGGTGCTTGTGTGTTGCAAACACCAATAGCATTGATCGCGCCGCCTTCGGTCATGGCCGATTGCAGTTTTTGCCCAAGCTCCTTGAGCATTGCTTGACTGATGGCGCGGCTTTGGCTGAGCATGTCGCTGTCTTGGGCTTGCGCTTGAACAACTGACAAACCAAAGAAACAAAGGGCAAAGAGTTTGGTTAACATAATATACATCGTATTAAATCAAAAAGATGGTCAAGGTTTAAGGGTCAAAAGACTGGCATTACTCTGTGGCGACATTTGCAGGGGTCTGTACTGGCCCGTGGCCCATTCTTGGGACATGTCTTTGTAGTGCTCGGAGCCAATCACGCCGCTTTGGCCGGTTTGGTAAATAAACAGAGAGTTTTGTAAATCGTTCAAGTCGTAAATGGCTCGCATGGATGGCGCATGGCGGCTGGCAAATGGCTCACGGGCTTCGTTTAGCCAATAAGTGCCGACATTGACGGTAAATGGGTCACCTGGGCTGGGTTCAACCACATCCAACCATTTCGCCAAAAATGGCGACTGACCCAAAGGCCGGTGGCTGCTGATGGCCATGTGTGCCTTGCCCCATTGCCAATGCGCCACATCCTTACCTTGCTCCTTGGATAAACGATCCAAGGAACGGGTGAACGCCTCGCTGGCATGGTCGGCACAAGACTTGGGCAAACACCACCAAGCTTCTTGCTTGGCCATGGTGTCTTCCAAAAAGCTGCGGAAATGGCGCTTACCGTACTGCGATTTAAACAATTCCTTGCCCAATTTGGGTTCAACCAAAGCGCGGGTCAACTCATCGGCCCAATAAGCAAAAATCAAGGGAGCCGGGTCTTCTGTCTTCATTTCGCCATTGAAACTTTGCAATACCTTCAGAGCAGCAGGGGCCAATGCATGACTGGATTTAGCCGCCAAAAGATGAGGCATCAAGCGCTGGGTAGACAAGGACAAAACATCGTTTTGCATGGTTTTCATGCTCTCGATATCGTGTTGAGGCTTGGCCTCGATCATTTGGGTGATACGGTCCATTCGATGCGGTGCCACCCAGTCTTGGCCTAAAAAATGGGGGTAGCCTGCTGGGGTGATGCGTTGGTTAGCCGTGGCTATCCAACCCTTTTGCCCATGGTCTTCGGGGGTTTGGTCCATGGGCAACCACCCTGCCCAGTCGTATTTGGCGTCCCAACCAGGGGCTGGCGCCATACCCATCAAATCGTTTTCAGCCCTACGAACAGGCACTTTGCCAATGGCTTTGTAAGAGATATGGCCTTGGACGTCGGCCAAAACCACGTTTTGCATGGGCGAGTGGTAATCCTTGAACGCTGCCAAAAAGTCTTTGACACTGGAGACTTGGCTGCCACGCATCCCTGCCACCAAGGTGTGGTTGTCATCGTCCAAAGCTGCCCAGCGCAAGGCCAACACAAACTTGCTGGTGTCGATGATGTCGGCGTGGGCGCTTTGCGCGTCACTCAACACAGGCCCATGGCGTGTGCGACGAACAGTGTGCAGCACATCGGGTTTGCCTTTGACGCGTATGCTTTCTTGACGCGTCTCAAAAGCTTGCCAGCCATCAGGTGTTTGGTACTGCAATGGGTTGGCAGGGTTGATTTTTTCCAAATACAGGTCTTGCACATCGGGGCCGGTGTTGGTA
>CAMDIP010000067.1 GCA_945899335.1 Bordetella parapertussis | reverse complement strand
GGCCATGCGGTGGAGCGCATGGACACGCCCAAGCCGGCAATGATGTTGGTGCCGTGACCGGTGGTTGATGCTTGAGCAATATGCTGCACAGGCGCGTATTGGGTGCCGGTGTAGTACTCGGTAATCCAAACCAAAGCACCGGTCAGGATCAAACCAACGGCACAGGCGCCGAACAGTCCACTGGCGCTCAAGGCTGTGCCATCGGGCAATGCCACCGGCGCAGGAAACAGCGACTGTGTGAGAAAGTAAAACGCAATCAATGACAGCACGCCAGCAACAGCCAAGCCTTTGTACAGCGCAGGCATCACATTGGTCATGCCAGGGCTGGCCTTCACAAAGAAGCAACCGATGATGGACGCCACGATGGACACGCCGCCCAGAACGAGTGGGTAAAGCACCATATTGGGGCCAGCGGTACCCGCCAGCAAAGCACCCAGCACCATGGTGGCGATCAGGGTCACTGCATAGGTTTCAAACAAGTCCGCAGCCATACCTGCGCAGTCACCCACGTTGTCACCCACGTTGTCAGCGATCACAGCAGGGTTGCGTGGATCATCTTCAGGAATACCTGCTTCGACTTTGCCCACCAGGTCGGCACCGACATCAGCGCCTTTGGTGAAGATACCGCCACCCAGACGGGCGAAAATGGAAATCAGCGAAGAACCGAAGGCAAAACCTATCAGGGGATTGAGCATGACAGCCAGCGCTTTACCGTCGGCGGGCACGCCTGCTGAGGTGAGATACCAGTAAAAACCTGTTACGCCCAAGAGGCCGAGACCAACTACCAGCATACCGGTGATGGCGCCGCCACGAAAAGCAACATCCAGCGCAGGGCCAATGCCCTTGGTCGCAGCTTGGGCAGTGCGCACATTGGCCTTGACCGACACGTTCATGCCGATGAAACCGCAAGCACCAGAGAGAACAGCACCAAGCACAAAACCGACGGCGCTTAAGGGGTCTAAGAACCAAGCAATGAGTACGGCCAACACCACGCCCACCATGGCGATGGTTTTGTATTGCCTGGCCAAATAGGCAGATGCGCCGGTTTGAATGGCTGCAGCAATTTCTTGCATACGGGCATTGCCTGCGTCTTGGGAAAGAATCCAGCTGCGGGCCCAGAACCCGTAAATCACGGCGATGAGGCCACAGAATAGCGCAAAGTACAGCGCTGAAATGCCAGTCATAAAAGCTCCTTTATTGTTTCGCGATGAGGTGGAGTCACGCAACAGGGTTGTTTGACGCCACCTTTGCGTTGCTTCCTCACACGCTCACGAAGGAGGGTGATTGGCCAACGGCGTAACTGTAAGGGATGTGATTGTGTGCTTTGCTTTAAACACTGCTTTGGTTTAAGTAAAATCAGGGTAATTACTGACAAAATAGTGAAGTTTTCCTTTTCATTTTTAATTTAAGAGATTTTTTCATGTCCCTCGATAACGTCACTGCCGGAAAAAACGCCCCCCACGAGTTCAATGTGATTATCGAAATTCCGATGAACGCCGACCCCATCAAGTACGAAGTCGACAAAGAAACCGGCGCAATTTTTGTGGACCGATTCATGAGTACGTCCATGCACTACCCGACCAACTATGGCTATGTCCCCAAAACCATCAGTGGCGACGGTGACCCTGTGGATGTGTTGGTCATCACCCCTGTGCCCTTGATTCCAGGCGTTGTCGTGCCTTGCCGCCCCATTGGTATTTTGAAAATGGAAGACGAGGCCGGCATGGACGGCAAGGTACTGGCTGTGCCCACCGACAAAATTTTGTCCATCTACACCCAGTGGCAAAAGCCCGAAGACTTGAACCCCATGCGCTTGAAAACCATTGCGCATTTCTTTGAGCACTACAAAGACTTAGAGCAAGGCAAATGGGTGAAAATTTTGGGCTGGGAAGGGCCGGACGCTGCACGTCAAGAAGTGCAAGACGGCTTGAACAATTACAAAAAAGCCAAGGGCTGAAGCTTTAAGGACTGCGTTTGAACGGATTGCGCTCGTCAAGGTGAGCTAAATAGTTGTCAACCCCTGCGCCTTCGCGTTCAAGAAACTGCTCAACTGCGTTGGCAAATCGAGGGTCTGCCAGCCAGTGCGCACTTTGCGTGCTGACAGGCATCAAGGCACGTGCCATTTTGTGCTCGCCTTGTGCGCCCCCTTCAAATCGCTGCACTCCATTCGCCATGCACCATTGCAGGGGTTGGTAATAGCAAGCCTCAAAGTGCAAACAATCCACACGCTCCAAAGCGCCCCAATAGCGGCCATAGGCCACCGCTTGGGTGCTGCCCAGCCCATGCACCCCAATCAAACTGCTGGCGATGGGGCGGCCCTCGCGCTCCGCTATGAACATCAACCAGTTCTGCGACATATCTGCTTTCATGCGATGGAAAAAATCAGGCGTCAAATAGGGTGAGTTGCCATGCTCAAGGTAAGTTCGTTCATAGCATTGGTAAAAAAAGCGCCAGTCTTCTGCGCTGATATCGGCACCCAAAGACCAGCGAAAGCCTACGCCTGCATCCGTCACTCGGCGTCGCTCTTGTCGGATTTTTTTGCGCTTTTCTTGGGTGAGACTTGCTAAAAAAGCATCGAAATCTGGCCATGCTTGGTTTTGCCAGTGAAATTGCACTGTCTGTCTTTGCAGTAATCCCAGCGTTTGGGCCGCTGCCATGTCTTCTTCGCTGCCGAACAGCATGTGCAATGAAGACAGCTTTTCTTGCTGACACCAGCCAATCACAGCTTGCAGCAAAAGCGCACGGCTCGCGGCGTCTTTTGCCAGTAAACGTGAGCCTGGCACCGGCGTAAAAGGCACGGCAATCAGTGCCTTGGGGTAGTAGTTCAGGCCGTGTTGGTGGTAGGCGTTGGCCCAAGCCCAGTCAAAAACATACTCCCCATAGGAATGGTCTTTCAAATAAAGGGGGCAAGCCCCCACCAATTCATCGCCGCGCCACAAGCTGATGAACTGCCTTTTCCATCCAGTTGCGGCAATGGCGCTGGCGCTTTCTTGCAAGGCCAGCAAATAGGCGTATCGCATAAAAGGGGTAGGACTGTGTTGCTGGAAAAGCAAACCATCCCAGTCTTTGGCGGCAATCTCTTGAAGATGCGGGTGCACCCGGATGCCATAATCGTTCAGCTCTTTTTGCATATGACCTATGACGCTTGAACTCAGTGTAGCCCAGCTCAATTTCACCGTGGGTGACATGGCGGGTAATGCCCTAAAAATTATGGGTGAGGCGCGCCGCGCCTATGCCAAAGGGGTGAGGTTATTGATCACGCCGGAATTGTCTATTTGTGGCTATGCCGCCGAAGACTTGTTTTTACGTGCCTCTTTCATCACGGCTTGCGAGCAAGCCGTCGACACTGTCCGACAGTCGCTGGCCGATTTAAAAGGTATGCACGTGGTGGTGGGCCACCCCAGTGGCCACGATGAGCGCACCCGCTCGGTGGCAGTTAGTTTGCGCTTCAACATGGCTTCCGTGCTTTGCGAAGGCAAGGTGGTTGCAAGCTATGCCAAACGCGAGTTACCCAATTACCAAGTGTTCGATGAGCGTCGCTATTTCAAACCAGGCACACAGCCTTGTGTATTTGAGGTGCAAGGTGTGAAAGTGGGCTTGCTCATTTGTGAAGATGCATGGTTCGAGCAACCCGCAGCAGATGTCAAAGCCGCCGGAGCCCAGGTGTTAGCCGTTATCAATGCATCTCCTTTTCACATGGGAAAAGCGCAAGAACGCGAACACAAAATGCGCGAGCGCTGCCTGGCCACCGGTTTGCCAATGGTCTATGCGCATTTGGTCGGCGGGCAAGATGAAGTCGTGTTTGAAGGGCGGTCATTCGCGCTTCAAGCCACGGGTGAACTGGCGGGCAGGGCCCAGGGATTTGTAGAGGCAGATTTCCATGTGTCAGTTCAATCAACTGATGGTCAAGCCGTCCTGCAAGCCGCCACCGTGCCTTTGCAAACCGAACTGGCCGAAGTTTGGGATGCGCTGGTATTGGGCGTTCGAGATTACCTTGGCAAGAACCGCTTTACCGGTGCATTGATTGGTTTGTCGGGGGGTATCGACTCCGCTTTGGTTTTGGCGATAGCGGTGGATGCACTAGGTCCTGAGAATGTGCGCTGCGTCATGATGCCTTCTCCCTACACCGCAGACATCAGTTTGACCGATGCCAGAGATATGGCGCAACGAATGGGGGTGCGGTATGACGAAAAATCTATCGTGCCTATGTTTGACGCCTTTTTGCAAACGCTTGAAGCTGATTTTGCGGGTCTGCCATTGGACGCGACCGAGGAAAACATCCAAGCGCGTATTCGCGGCACCATGCTGATGGCCTTATCGAACAAACATGGCGCCATTGTTTTAACCACGGGCAACAAGAGTGAAATGGCCACCGGTTATTGCACTTTGTACGGTGATATGGCTGGCGGCTTTGCGGTTATCAAGGATGTGGCCAAAACCTTGGTTTACCAGTTGGCTGAGTGGCGAAACCAGCATGACCCCTATGGACGCGGCGCTTCGCCCATCCCCAAGCGCATCATCACCCGTCCTCCCAGCGCGGAACTTCGCCCCGACCAAACCGACCAAGACAGTTTGCCCCCCTACGAGGTACTTGACGCGATTTTGGCTCGCTACATGGAGCAAGACCAAAGCGCCCAAGATATTGTCAATGCGGGGTTTGCGCTAGAGGATGTGGAAAAAGTGACGCGATTGATTCGCATCAACGAATACAAGCGCCGCCAAGCACCCATTGGCATTCGCATCACCCACAGAGGTTTCGGCAAAGATTGGCGTTATCCTATAACCAGTCATTTCCGTTCCTGACAAACCATTTTTTCTGTGAGATCAAGGAAATTCAATATGAAACAAATCACTGCCGTCATCAAACCCTTCAAACTCGAAGAGGTCCGTGAGGCTTTGGCCGAATGCGGCGTCACCGGCCTGACCGTCACCGAAGTCAAAGGCTTTGGCCGTCAAAAAGGGCATACCGAGTTGTACCGCGGTGCCGAATATGTGGTGGATTTTTTACCCAAGGTCAAAGTCGAAGTGGTGGTTAAGTCAGTCGACGTTGATCGCTGTGTCGACGCCATCGTGACTGCGGCGCGTACAGGCAAGATAGGGGACGGAAAAATCTTTGTCACGCCTGTCGAGCGTGTGGTGCGCATTCGAACCGGTGAGACAGACGAATCTGCGGTTTAAATCGCGTCCAAGCCCTTGCCCTCAGACAAGCCTGCTTCTTGAATCAGCAGGGGCAAAAGTCGCTCTAAGTTTGATGACTGTTGAATCAAATTCATCTGCCAGTCGGATACAAAACCATCATTGACGGTGGTACGCATGAACGTCAATAAGCCGTCGTAATACCCATCCACATTCAGTAAGCCGATGGGTTTGTTGTGGTAACCCAACTGGCGCCATGTCCAGACTTCAAAAAATTCTTCAAATGTGCCTATGCCACCAGGCAAGGCAAGAAAAGCGTCGGCTCGCTCAGCCATCATTTGTTTGCGTTGGTGCATGTTGTCAACCAAGTAGAACTCGTCGCAATCGTCGCGAGCAAGCTCCATTTCAGCCAAGGCATGAGGAATGATGCCAACCACCCTGCCGCCAGCTTGTTGCGTGGATGCCGCTACTATGCCCATCAAGCCGTTGTTGCCTCCTCCGTAAACCAACTGGCCTTTGTGTTGACCTATCCATTCACCGACGGCTTTTGCAGTTTGGGTGAATGATTCAAGCTTTCCTGGGCGTGAACCGCAATACACACACAAAGAAAAAGCAGGTTTCATGGCTTGGTTGAAGTTGAGTCAGAGGAGGTTTTTTGTCGAGTATCCACTACCCGAGTTTTTGACCAACCATCATGCCAAAACTGTTTGTCAGGGTGGAGTTTGCTCAGTAGCGCCCAGAAAATAACCCAAACGCACACGGCCCCCAAGCCCTTCAAGCTAGAGCCAGACTGTAGCCATGTCAAAACTAACGGTGGAACAAACCAAATCCAAGCGAATACATACCTGATGAGGGCTTGTTGGCTAGACAAGGCGTCACCGTTAAGGTTGGTGATTTTCAAATGCCACGTCTTCATGGCCAGTGTTTGGCCTTTATGCCAAAAAAAGCTGAAATAAAGCGCCAGAACCAAAAAAACAAATACTTGAAGGCCGAGGCGGTTGTTCATGGCGTGCCGTGTTTGTGTCAGCGTGCCAAAAAGATAGCCTGCAATGAATATCACACCAAAAAGCAGCATACCTTCATAAAACCAACAACTCATTCGCCTCAGCAGTGAAGCGCTTGGCAAGCTCAGGTTGGGTAGGGCAGTTGGGTCAGATTGCAGCGTCATTGGACCACGGCGGGTCGAGTTGTCACCTGAACATTGGCAGGCAGCAAAGTAAATGGGTTGAGTTGACTTGTATCAATCCGTGGCGAGGAACTCTGACCTTCTTTTTTCACGGGTGGGGTGGTCAGTTTTTCAGGCGACATTGGTTTGACAGCAAGTGCAGCGCCCTTGGGCGAAGGCAAGCGTGAGGAAGGTAATTTTTGCTTCTCCTCGGGGTTCAAGGCTTGATAGGCTTCCCATTTGGCCAATTTCTCGTCAGGCGAGAGTTGCTTGGTTTGGGCAAAATTCAAGCGGGCTTGTGAGCGTTGAAGAGGACTGAGTGCCGCCCACTCGCGCATACGCTCTTGGGCGAGAAGTTGAGAGGATTCATTCAAATCTGGGAAATTTTGAGCGATGACCAACCACTTGCGTTTGCGGTTGACTTCCAGCGTCGGCCAGAGTGCTTTCAAAGGCAGCAGCGCTTTTTGCTGCGCTTGACTCAATTCTGACCAGCGAGGCAAGGTTTCAAGAGAGTTAAGTTTATTTTCTGCTCTTTCAACAGGATCGGTAGCATGTGCAGATGGGAAGACAAAAGAAAACATCAACAATGTACAAATCATCCATGATTTGACGCTCAGAAGGCTTGGGTAATTGTCGCGGCACATGGATTCAAACATCAATTTTGCGGTGAATTGACTTGGTATTTGAGGTAGTCAAGAAACGAAGGGTCGGTGTAGGCATTCGGGGGCAAATCATCGGTCAAGAGTGCAGAATCTATTTCTGCCAGTTCGAGTGCAGATTGGTCATTATGAAACTCGTTGATCAAAATCAGACCAGCAACCAAGCCCAGAAGAGGAATGAAGGAGCCGAAGGTTTGGAAAAACCACTGAATTTGGCTGGGAAATTTGAGCAAAGCAAAGCCGTTTTGGGTTTGAATTTCCTG
>CAMDIP010000066.1 GCA_945899335.1 Bordetella parapertussis | reverse complement strand
TCAAAAAGCCAAATGATGAAGGGCAGCAGCAAAAACATCAGGGCACCACTGATGCGGTGCAAGATGGATACCCAACCAGCAGCGGGCAGACGGTAGGAGGGCAAATCTGCAAAAGCGTTGATATTGCGGAATTCAGGCCTGTTGCGGACGGGTTCTGTCATTGGTTGAGCTTTCTGGCTTTAGGACATGTGCTGGTAAACATCAATGGAAGGGTGTCTGAGCCTGTTGATTTTTTTCATTCTATTGCAATGCACAAAAATGAATGTCAACAACGCCTGACAAGGGGATTCAGTTCAATTCATTGTCGTAATAGTGGGTGTCTGTTCGGTAAAGGCCGCGGCGCCATTCCATGGGAGTGTCGTGGTAGGTGAAAGCCAGTCGCTCCACACTCAACAAAGGCAGGTGTTGCTCGATCTGCAGCAACTGAGCATCTTCATTGCTGGGGTTGACGGCTCTTAAGCGTTCTTGCGCTCGCACCATGCGGATGCCAAATTCGGTTTCAAACAAAGCGTACATAGGGCCTTGGTCGGCGCTCAAACGCTCGGCGGTCAAGCCTTTGAAAGGGCCACCCGGAAGCCAAATGTCTTCCAAAATAGTGGGAACATCGCCAAAAGACAGCACCCTTCGAAGTTGCAACACAGCCTCGCCAACGCGCAGACGCAGGGCTTTGGCCACATCGTTATTGGCTCGGGTGCGCTTACAGTCGATGATGAGTCGCTGGGCCGGTCCTTGGCTGATGAGGTCACCGTGGTCGGGTTTGAGCTTTAAAAAACGGTACTGAACCTGTTGTTCAGCGTGGGTGGCCACAAACGTGCCCTTGCCTTGGCGACGTATCAACAAATTGTCTTGTGCCAATTCGTCAATGGCTTTGCGCACCGTACCTTGGCTGACTTTGTAGCGGGCCGCCAATTCGAACTCGCTGGGGATGGGCTCACCCGGCTTCCACTCACCGCTTTGCAGGCTTTGCAAAACCAGCGCCTTGATCTGCTGATAAAGTGGACTGAATGCAGGCGCACTCCCTGCCACAGGTGCAGAGGTTACGAGGCTGGTTTCAGAAGTCATGGCGGAGTGGAGTGGGGCTTGTCAGGAAATAGGAGAGCGTAAACGTTATCATATCTTCTATAAGACACATGTCTTGCATTTGACGCCTTTGAATTTTTATACTTTTGTTTTTATTTACCCCGGAGATTGTCATGAGTAACTCCCCCGTTCGCGTTGCCGTCACAGGCGCAGCAGGCCAAATTGGCTATGCCTTGTTATTCCGTATTGCTTCTGGAGAAATGCTCGGCAAAGACCAGCCTGTTATCTTGCAGCTGCTTGAAATTCCTGACGAAAAAGCGCAAAAGGCCCTCAAAGGCGTGATGATGGAGCTGGAAGACTGTGCCTTTCCTTTGTTGGCAGGTATGCAGGCACATGCTGACCCCATGACCGCTTTCAAAGACACCGATTACGCCTTGCTGGTGGGCTCGCGTCCTCGCGGCCCAGGCATGGAGCGTGCCGAATTGTTGGCCATTAATGGCGCAATCTTCACCGCCCAAGGCAAAGCTTTGAACGCAGTGGCTTCACGCAATGTCAAAGTGCTGGTGGTGGGTAACCCCGCCAACACCAATGCCTACATCGCCATGAAGTCGGCACCCGACTTAAAGCCAGGCAACTTCACCGCCATGCTCCGCTTGGACCACAACCGCGCCTTGAGCCAAATCGCTGCCAAAACCGGCAAGCCTGTAGCGAGCATCCGCAAGCTGTGTGTCTGGGGTAACCATTCACCCACGATGTATGCCGATTACCGCTTTGCCACCATTGATGGCGCTTCCGTGAAAGACATGATCAATGACCATGTGTGGAATGAAACGGTGTTTTTGCCAACTGTTGGCAAACGTGGCGCAGCCATCATTGAAGCGCGTGGCTTGTCTTCAGCTGCCTCTGCGGCTAACGCGGCGATTGACCATATGCGTGACTGGGCGCTGGGCACCCATGGTCAATGGGTCACCATGGGCATTCCTTCTCAAGGTTGGTATGGCATTCCCAAAGATGTGATGTTTGGTTTCCCTGTTACTTGCGATAACGGCGAATACACATTGGTCGAAGGCTTGGCCATCGATGTATTTAGCCAAAGCTGCATTGACAAAACACTCAAGGAGCTGACCGACGAGCAAGCTGGTGTAGCTCATTTGCTTTAACAAGGAAGGGTTTACACACATGAAACATCCGCGTGAGGTCTTGCTGGGTTCGCAAGCCGCCGCTAGGGTGTTGCCTGTTTGTGATCACTACAGTGGTGTGGAAGTTCGTATGCGCAAAAGCCTGCAGTTGCAGGCCGAGTTGCACCAAGAATTTGGCGTTGGCGTCATGGACGTCACCCTCGATTGTGAAGATGGTGCGCCCGTGGGTGGCGAAAAGGACCACGCTGAGTTGGTGCTCAGCTTGGCAGCCACCGCGTCTCCCGATGCCCATGTGGCGGTTCGTTTACATCCCTTAGGTCACCATGCTTTTGAGCAAGACCTTGCTGTTTTGTTAGGACAAGGCAGTTCTCGGTGGTGTCACCTCATGTTGCCCAAGGTGGAGTCTGCCGCAGACATCCACGCAGCTGTGCAAGCCATCGATGCAGCCGGGGGGAAACATCTTCCTTTGCATGCCCTGATTGAGTCGCCGCTGGCAGTACACAACGCTTTCGACATCGCGGCACACCCCCGCGTTCAATCCTTGAGTTTTGGGTTGATGGACTTTGTGTCAGCTCACGGTGGCGCTGTGCCTGCCTCTGCGATGGGAGTAGAGGGGCAGTTCAGCCATCCCTTGATCATGCAAGCGAAGCTGTCAATTTCCAGTGCTTGCCATGCCCATGGCAAAACTCCTTCGCACTGCGTGGTCACCGAATTCAACGATACGCAAGCGATACAAAGCGCTGCAAGCCTAGCAGCCCATGAATTTGGTTTCACCCGCATGTGGAGCATTCACCCAAGCCAAGTGCGTCCCATCTTGGCGGCGTTCTCGCCCTCAGCTTTTGCAGTGGAACAAGCCGCTGACATTTTGCAAGCCGCCGTTCAAGCCAACTGGGCACCCATTCAACAGGGCGGTCAGTTGCATGACCGCGCCAGTTACCGCTTTTTTTGGTCCGTGTTAGAAAGAGCTCATGCGACAGGGCAAGCTTTGCCTGCCCATGCCTTGGTGTATTTCCAATAATGAACAAAAGGGGTGCGTCATGAGAAAACTTTTGCCAATCAGTGTCTCCGTGGGTTTGACGATGTTTTTCCTGTCTGCACCGTTGGCGGCCCAAGAGGTAACCAAAGAGGTACTGTCGATTGCAGCCAAAGTACACACCGGTGCACTTGTCTGTGAGGGTAGGCAGATGATCACGCTGTGGCCCGACACTGAATTGCCTGGACGATTTATTTTGAAAATGAATAAACGCGTTTACCGCTTAACACCTGTGCCCACTGCTTCAGGTGCGGTTCGTCTTGAAGATGACAGAACCGGCGCTGTCTGGATTCAAACAATAGAAAAATCCATGTTGATGGACTCTGTGAACTCGCAACGCTTGGCAGATGGATGCCAAAGCCCTGCGCAAAAAACCGCAGCCAAACAAATACCCGCTTCTGCTCGCCTCGATTTGCGCGAAGCCAATTCAAATAACCGTTGATTTTTTTGGAGCTTGCAATGTTGAAAACCTACCGTGACCATGTGGCCGAACGCGCTGCCTTGGGCATCCCCCCCTTGCCATTGAGTGCCAAGCAAACGGGCGAGCTGATTGAGTTGTTGAAAAATCCGCCCATGGGTGAAGAAGCCATTTTGGTGGACCTCATCACCCATCGCGTGCCCGCCGGTGTGGACGATGCGGCCAAGGTCAAAGCCAGCTATTTGGCGGCGGTGGCCCATGGCACTGAAAAATGCGCCTTGCTAAGCCCCGAAAAAGCCACTGAATTACTGGGCACCATGCTGGGTGGCTTCAACCTCACGCCCCTGATTGATTTGCTCGACAACAAAGCCTGCGGCCCCATCGCCGCCGAAGGTTTGAAGAAAACCCTGTTGATGTTTGACCAATTTCACGACGTCAAAGAAAAGGCCGACAAAGGCAATGCGCTGGCCAAGGCGGTGGTGCAATCGTGGGCCGATGCCGAATGGTTCACCAGTCGCCCCGAAGTGCCCCAAAGCATCACGCTGTCGGTGCTGAAAGTCACGGGCGAGACCAACACCGACGACTTGTCGCCCGCCCCTGATGCGTGGAGCCGCCCCGACATCCCTTTGCATGCCTTGGCCATGCTGAAGAACAAGCGCGACGGCATCACCCCTGAAGAAGATGGCAAGCGCGGCCCGATCAAGTTCATCGAAGACCTGCGCGCCCGAGGCCATTTGGTGGCCTATGTGGGCGATGTGGTCGGCACGGGCTCCAGCCGCAAGTCGGCCACCAACAGCGTGCTTTGGTTCACTGGTGAAGACATTCCCTTTGTGCCCAACAAGCGTTTTGGCGGTGTGTGTTTGGGCAGCAAAATTGCCCCGATTTTTTACAACACCATGGAAGACGCAGGTGCCTTGCCCATCGAGTTGGATGTGAGCCAAATGAACATGGGCGACGTGGTTGAGTTGCGCCCCTACGAAGGCAAGGCACTCAAAGACGGCAAAGAAATCGCCAGTTTCACCGTCAAAAGCGATGTTTTGTTTGACGAGGTACGCGCGGGTGGGCGCATTCCCTTGATCATTGGACGCGGCCTGACTGCCAAAGCGCGTGAAGCCTTGGGTCTGCCACCATCGACCTTGTTTCGCTTGCCAGCCGTCCCCCAAAGCCACGGCAAAGGTTTCACGCTGGCGCAAAAAATGGTGGGCCGCGCCTGCGGTTTGCCAGAAGGGACGGGCGTGTTGCCTGGCACCTATTGCGAGCCCCGCATGACCTCGGTGGGTTCACAAGACACCACCGGTCCCATGACCCGCGACGAGTTGAAAGACTTAGCGTGTTTGGGCTTTAGCTCTGATTTGGTGATGCAGTCGTTTTGCCACACCGCGGCCTACCCCAAACCCGTTGACGTGAAGATGCACCATGAATTGCCCGAGTTCATCAGCAACCGCGGCGGCATCAGCTTGAAGCCGGGCGACGGCATCATCCACTCGTGGCTCAACCGCATGCTCTTGCCCGACACCGTGGGTACCGGTGGCGACAGCCATACGCGCTTTCCGGTGGGTATCAGCTTCCCAGCGGGTTCGGGTTTGGTGGCGTTTGCCGCAGCCACAGGCGTGATGCCATTGGACATGCCTGAGAGCATCTTGGTACGCTTCAAAGGCCAAATGCAACCCGGCGTCACACTGCGTGATTTGGTGCACGCTATTCCGCTGTATGCGATCAAAAAGGGTTTGCTCACTGTCGAGAAAAAGGGTAAGAAAAATATTTTTTCTGGCCGTATTTTGGAAATCGAAGGCCTGCCCGATTTGAAGGTGGAACAAGCCTTCGAGTTGTCAGATGCCTCTGCCGAGCGCAGCGCCGCCGGTTGTACCGTGCACCTGAACAAAGAGCCGGTCATCGAGTACCTCAACAGCAACATCGTGCTGTTGAAGAACATGATCGCCCAAGGCTATGCAGACGCTCGCACCATTGGCCGCCGCATTCAAGCCATGGAGGCTTGGCTGGCCAACCCGCAGCTCTTGCAAGCTGACAAAGACGCCGAGTACACCGAGGTGATCGAGATCGATTTGAGCGAGATCAAAGAGCCCATCGTGTGCTGTCCCAATGACCCCGACGACGCCAAAACCCTGAGCGATGTGGCGGGTGCCAAGATCGACGAAGTGTTCATTGGTTCGTGCATGACCAACATCGGTCACTTCCGCGCCGCGTCCAAATTGTTAGAGGGAAAACGCGATATACCGGTGAAGTTGTGGATGGCGCCACCCACCAAAATGGACGCGCAGCAACTCACCGAAGAAGGCCATTACGGTGTGTTTGGCAATGCCGGTGCGCGCATGGAAATGCCCGGTTGCAGTCTGTGCATGGGCAACCAAGCACAGGTTAAAGAGGGCGCGACCGTGATGTCCACCAGCACCCGCAACTTCCCCAACCGCTTAGGCAAAAACGCCAATGTGTATTTGGGCTCGGCCGAGTTGTCAGCGATTTGCTCCAAGCTTGGGCGCATCCCGACCCAAGCCGAGTACTTGGCCGACATGGGCGTGATCAACGCCGATGGCAGCAAGATTTACAAGTACTTGAATTTCGATCAAATTGAAGAGTACGTGGAAACAGCCAAGGGCTTATAAAAGCCGCGCTAACAAACCACCGTCAGCCGGACCGTCCATAGGTATCCACACATGGGTGGGGCTTCCAGCAGCCACCTCAATGGACGCCCCGTTTTTGTCTTTCATCTGTTCCAACTTGACGGTGCGGTTGCCACTGGGATGGATGATTTCAATCATGTCGCCCACAGAAAATTTATTCTTGGTTTCTACCTCGGCCCAGCCGTCGGCTACTGCACGCACTTCACCGACAAACTGGCTGCGGTGACCCACTGAGTGGCCGGTTTCGTAGTTCTGGTAATCGTTGGCAGGACGGCGGTCCAGCAGACCAGCGGTGTAGCCACGGTTGGCCAAGCCGTCGAGTTCGGTGATGAGTTCAGGGTTGAAAGGTCTGCCTGCCACCGCGTCGTCAATCGCACGGCGGTACACCTGTGCGGTGCGGCTGACGTAATACAAGCTCTTGGTACGTCCTTCTACCTTGAGGGAGTCCACGCCAATCTTGGCGAGTCGCTCGACATACTCCACAGCACGCAAATCTTTGCTGTTCATGATGTAAGTGCCGTGCTCGTCTTCCATGATGGGCATGAGTTGACCAGGGCGACCCTTGTCTTCCAATAAATAGATGTTGTCCGCCGCAGGGTGACGAACGCCGTCGCCACAAGACGAAAAGCTTTGTTCGGCTTCTTGTTGCGATTTGGCAAAGTCGAAGTCGGCTTCCATTGGTATGGCCATGGCTTCGCCCGTGTTGGGATTGGTGGTGCTGGCTTGGGTGCTGTAGCCCCAACGACAGGCATTGGTGCAAGTGCCTTGGTTGGGGTCGCGGCGGTTGAAGTAGCCCGACAGCAAACAGCGTCCAGAGTAAGCAATGCACAGAGCGCCATGGACAAAAACTTCTAATTCCATTTCGGGACACTCTTGGCGGATTTTTTCAATTTCATCCAAGCTGAGTTCGCGAGACAAGATGATGCGAGTGACGCCCACCTTTTGCCAAAACTTTACCGCCGCCCAGTTCACCGTGTTGGCTTGCACCGACAAATGAATGGGTACCTCGGGCCACTTTTCGCGCACCATCATGATGAGGCC
>CAMDIP010000065.1 GCA_945899335.1 Bordetella parapertussis | reverse complement strand
TGAACTTGAGATCAGGCAGCAACGGGTACCGCCTTTTCTTCGCTTGTGGTTTCAGAAACAGACGCTTCCACAGCTTCTTCATGCAAGTCTGAAGCTTGGCGGCTGTTGTTGTTGAGCTGCGACAAATCGGGCTCTAACACCTCGCCCATTGGCGCTGGCGCCACTGCCGACGCCATCGCGGGCAAGGCAGGGGCAGTCGACGTCGACACTGGGGCGGGTGCATCCTCTGGGGGCGGCAACATCGCCTCTACTTCAGTAGACACGGGATGAATCAACAAGGTGGCGGAATAAGGCTCACCCAATCCCAAACCAATGCGGGCGTAAATCATGCTGGTGACTTGGTCCAAGGACTGCTGAATGCGCAGCACATCGTCGGGTTTGCTGGTGGCGAAATCGACACCGGCTTGGTACAAACTGGCCAAATGGTGCATAGGCAGCCAAGACACCACCGAGCCGCGCGGTGTGGGCACTTGGCGGTTGTTGGTAGGCACGCCCACCGTACCGGCTTTGCCATGGCTATAGCCTTCCATGAACACTTGTTCAATGTGCTGGCGCAAGATGGGTTCGTAGTGTGGCTTCAAATCTGACACATGCTTGGCGTCCACCCCTGGCAAAGGAATACCGCTCATGGCGTCCCACAGGGTTTTCCCCGCCAATTCGCCAAACAAGCCGTCATCGTAGGTGGCAGGTACTTCAGTGCGTGAATAGCCTTGGTAAATGACGTTGACTTTGTCGATCACATAAAGAACGAGCAAAAAGACCAACAACACACCCCAGACCAAGAAGAGCTGAAAGAAGCTGTTCATGAGATGCTCCTAGAGGTTTTGAAAATATCCTCTGGCGCAATTTGCAACTGCACACGCAACTTTTTCACTACCGAGGACAAAATCTGGCTGATGCGCGACTCGCTCACCTCTAAAACTTCACCGATTTCTTTGAGGTTGAGCTCTTCCACATAGTAAAGCTGCATCACCAGTTGCTCGCGCTCGGGCAACTTCCCAATGGCATTGGTGACCGCGTCCATGAACTCGGCCTCCTCCACCATCACATCGGGCTGATGCGAGGCATCATCGGCAATGCTCATCACCTCTTCGGTAACGACTTCCAAAGAATAGGTTTCAAAGCGACGTGCTTTGCCACGCTCTTTTTGGAAATCGTCCAAGTCTTTGCCCATGAATTCGGCCATTTCGGCCTGGGTGGGCGCACGGCCCAACTCGGCCGACAACACGTGCAGGCTTTCGTTGTGTTCTTTGTTGAAAGCCACCGCAGAACGGGGCAAAAACGACAAACGACGCACCTCGTCGAGCATGGCACCACGCACACGGCTGTGGGCAAAATTTTCAAAATCCACGCCCTTGCTGGGATCAAACACCCGCGAGGCTTCCAGCAAACCCATCATGCCGACCTGAATGAGTTCATCCAGTTCCATGTAAGCGGGTACGCGGGCCTTTAAGTGCAAAGCCACGCGCTTGACCAAGCCAAGGTGGGCCAACACCAACTCCTCGCCTTGTGGGCGAGATTGCTGGTACATCTTCATCGGAGATATGGATCTCATGTACTCTTCGTATTGCTTTGCAGCAAACGCTCCATGAAAAACTGCAGGCCACCCGAGGGGTGGTCGATGGGTCGTAATTGGGTAGATAACTCAGCCAAACGCCGGAAGTCCCGCGCAGCGGCTGTGCCGGGCGCCAGCTCCATGACCGACTGGTATTTTTTTAACGCTGCCAACACCATTTCATCGTTTTCGATGGATGTGAGATAGTGAATCGACTCACCCAAGAAACGCACGCACACGTCGTTCAAACGCTGGTAGAGCTTCCATCCTTGGGTTTGGGTATCCACCAAATTGGGCACCAAGTAAATCTCGTCCAGCTTCATTTCCTGCGTCAGCACTTTGATGGTCCCGTAAGCGTCAGCGATGGAAGAGGGGTCGTCTTGCACCACGATGAAGCGACGCTGGCAAGCCGCCAAAAACGCCAATACCGATGGAGAAATACCAGCGGCCACATCGACGATGAGGTAGTCAATTTTTTTACCCAAGTTGCTAAACGCCTGCACGATGCTGGCTGCTTGCAACTGGCTCAGCGCCGCAAGTTCTTGCACACCCGAAGCACCTGGAATGAGCTGAATGCCTTGGCGGGTGGTGATGGTGATTTCTTCGAGGGTTTTTTGACCCGCTAAAAAATGGCTGAGGTTGTATTCAGCCCTTGCACCCAAAGCGATTTGTGCGTTTGCCAACCCTAAGTCAGCGTCAAACAACATGACATCGTGGCCACGCTGGGCCAAAGCAACAGCCAAGTTGATTGACACCGTGGTCTTGCCCACACCACCTTTACCGCTGGCGATGCCGATGACCTCCGTGGTTTTGTTGTTACTCATGGGTAGACCTTGTGTGTTGCGCGGCCAGACGCGAAATTCTGGCAGAAGCCATGGCCAGTGTGCTGGACATGTCTTCCTGAGTGGTGTCGGTGTAGCCCAGCGACAAATTCGCCAGTGCCACGGTGACCAATTCTTCGGCCTGCATTTGCACCGACCATTCGCCGATGCGCTCGCCGCGGCTGGCGCCACTCACGCCCACATGACCTTCGGTCAGAACCTGAATCAGGGCCCAAGGCTGGCTGGCTTCATCCAATTTAGAAATCATCAGGCTTTGCCATTGAATATGCGGGGTTGAAAGCACTCTGCGCAATGAAGACTGAGAGGCATCGGCGGGAAGAACAACGTGGAATTGTGCCTCTTTGCAGATTGCCACAATTTCGCTTACGCGCTCGGCCATTTGAACACCCGGGGTATCGATGATGAGAAACTTGCGCTGACCGTGTTCTTCCAACAAAAGTTTCAAAGTGGTGACGTTGGTGGCACGGAAACAATCGACACCGGACTGGGCGCTGAGCAACTGGGCTTGGTTCCAAGCGCCTGCACGTTGGTCGCTGTAACTGATGACCGCGACTTGCTCGCTGCCCCAGTTGACGCTGGCATGTTGAGCCAAGCGAGCCACCATCAAGGATTTGCCGGCACCCGAAGGACCTGCGATCACATGCACGCCTTGATCTGGCGCTGTCACGCTGCTGTGTTGCATGGAATGGCAAAGCTGGCGGCGAATTTCATCCATCGCTGGCTCGACGTCTTCAAAACTTTGGATGCTGTCAATCAGCAAGGCGCGCAAGGCCACCGGTATAGCGGCCTCTTGCAAAGCATTACGTAAAGGCATGAGGTTGCGGGCCAAGCCGGTACCTTGCCACGCCATTTGCTGGCTCAGCTTGAATTCTTTGCGCAAGGTGGCGAGTTCTTCGCGCACCATTTGAACGATTTCACGGCCTCGCATTGCGTCGCGCTCTTCGGCCATGTGCTGTGTGGCGGCCAAAACTTGTTCTTTCACCACGGTTTCCTGCACGGGTGCTGGTTCGGCAGCGGGTGCCGCGGTTTGCACTGGCAAGGCTCTTTCTTGGGCTTTTTTCAGCGCAGCGGCTGGCACAAAACCGGGAACATCTTCCTTGGTCGGTTTGGCTGGGCGTTTTTGTATGGTGTCGTTGAGTACTTTGCCAAAGCTGGCTGGCGCTTCTTGAACCAAGGGCGCTTCTTCACTGACAGGCGTCGCAGACAAACTGTAGGTTTTCTCGCTAGGCACAAAAGTCTCTGCCAAGGCGACCTCGGCATTCATGGGTTCAACATCAACCGCAACGATCAACTCGGTTTTGCCTCTCACCTTGCTGGTAGAGATGACAAGCACGTCGGGGCCGTACAAGGCAACTGCCTTTTCGTTGGCCGCCCGGGTGTCACGGGCAATGATTCGCTTGAGTTCCATGGTGTTTCTCGTTGGTCAAATAAAGGGTTGAATTAGTCGCGGTTGTTAGCGTTCACTGTGTGAATCACTTTGACTGCTTGGTCATCTGGAATTTCGCTGTAGGACAAAACCGTCAAATCGCTGACGCGAAAACGAACGGCCTTGGACAACCAACTGCGAATCAATGGCGAGACCACCAAGACGGCGGCATGGCCTTCGTCTTCCATGGCCCGCGCACCCATGCGCAGCGCATTGAACAGGTTTTCGGCCAAACTGGGCTCCAAAACCACGGGCTGACCTGGCTGGCTTTGCTGCAGCACGTTGTGCAACAGTTGCTCCAAGCCGGGCTCCAAAGTCATCACGGACAAATTGCTGGACTCGTCGACCAAGCTTTGCATGATCATGCGACCGAGTTTGGGACGCACATAAGCGGCGAGCTGCTCGGGGTCGGTGCTGCGAGCACTCGCCTCGGTGAGAGATTCGGCGATAGAGCGCATGTCGCGGATCGACACGCCTTCGTTTAACAAATGTTGCAGCACGCGGGTGACCACACCCAGCGACAGCTTGCCAGGTACCAACTCTTCCACCAGTTTGGGTGACTTGGCAGACAGTTTGTCCAAAAGTTGCTGCACCTCGTCGTGGCTGAGCAGATCGGCGGAGTTTTCGCGTAATACTTTATTCAAATGGGTGGCGATGGCGGTGCTGGCGTCGACCACGGTGTAGCCCAAGGTACGGGCCAAATCGCGTTGAGAAGACTCGATCCACACGGCTTCCAAACCAAACGCGGGTTCGCGGGTGGGCGTGCCTTGCAGTTCGCCATAGACCTGGCCGGGGTTGATGGCCAATTCACGGCCCACTTTGATTTCGCCTTTGCCGCGCACCACGCCTTTGAGCACGATGTTGTAAGAGTCGGGGTCTATGTTCAAGTCGTCACGAATACGCACGGGTTGCACCAAAAAGCCAAGCTCTGCAGACAATTTTTTGCGTACACCTTTGACACGGCTCATCAATTCGCCGCCGGTTTCGACGTTCACCAAAGGAATCAATCCGTAGCCAATTTCCAAGCCAATCAAGTCCACCTGATCGACATCGTCCCAATCCAAATCTTTGGTGGCCTCGGTAGTAGCGGCGGCTTGCGCCTCGGCCACTTGCACAGCTTCTTCATCGACCTCGCTGCGAATCACCATCAAGCCCAAACCGGCAGTCGCCGCAGCCAAGGTGATGAACATCAGGTGAGGCATGCCAGGGACCAAGCCCAAGGCCGTCAAGATGATGGCGGAAATAAACAAAGCCGCGGGGTTGGCCAACTGGGTATGTGCCTGCTCGGAAATCGATTCCGAGGTGGTGACACGTGTCACGATGATGGCGGTCGCCAAGGACAACAGCAGCGCAGGAATTTGTGCCACCAAGCCGTCGCCGATGCTGAGCAAGGTGTAAATCTTGCCAGCCTCTGAGACCGACAAATCATGTTGGAGCACGCCAATGGCCAAGCCACCAACCAAGTTAATCAGCAAAATCAATATGCCCGCAATGGCGTCACCACTCACGAACTTAGAAGCACCGTCCATGGCACCGAAGAAGTCGGATTCTTGGGACAACTCGGCGCGGCGTTTTTGGGCCGTGGCTTGGTCGATCACACCCGCATTCAAGTCGGCGTCGATAGACATTTGTTTGCCAGGCATGGCGTCCAAGGTAAATCGGGCGTTCACTTCAGAGACGCGGCCGGCACCTTTGGTCACCACAATAAAGTTAATGATCATCAAAATTGCAAAGATGATGAAACCCACCACATAGTTACCAGCGATCACGAACTCACCAAATGCCGCCACCACCTTGCCAGCGGCGTCGTGGCCGGTATGGCCATCCACCAAGATCACACGGGTAGAGGCCACGTTCAAGGCCAGTCGCAACATGGTGGCAAACAACAAGATAGTAGGGAAGGATGAGAACTCCAGTGGTTTACGGGTGCTGATGGCGATCATGATGATGACCAAGCTGATGACAATATTGAAAGTAAACAAAAAGTCCAATAAAAGCGGCGGCAATGGCAATACCAACATGGCCATGATCAACAACACCAAGACGGGAATGCCCAATCCGGTGTAGTCAAACTTGGTCAAGTTCTGTCGAATCGTTGACAGGGTTAAGGTGCTCATGGTCGTTTTGTCACAGTTTTTGAATCATTAAGGGTTCTTTTTCCAAGCGTTTTTCAACGCCCTCAAGGAGATGAAGCAAGCCATGTGCCAGCTTCAGGCATCCTCTTTGGCTTAACACCTGGCTTTGCTGCGAACGGCAAACCTTGGCCTGTCACGGTTCTTGCTTAAATGCTCTGTCTTTTATGGGAAGCATTGAACGGATATGAACTTATCTGCATTGAATTCAGGCCTAGCGCCTAGCGCCACACCCGTCTCCACCGAGGCAAACAACCTAGGTGGGGCACTGTCACGCCCCTTCTCCGGCAGTCAGTCGGGCGAGGACTTTGCCGCGTTCTTGCGACATCAAATTGCCTCGCTGCAGACACCCCAACGGCAAGAGCTTGCCGCTGAAAGCGCGGACAAACCCGCGAAAAAAAGCCCAACCGCCACTGCCACCAAAGGCATGCTGGAGCAGCAAGCTTTGCGCCAAGCTTTCCATCCAAATCAATATTTACAAGCCAAAACACTGGGCTCTAAAGGCATGGGTGTGCTAGCCCCAGGCGGACATTTCGCTAAACAGCTGCCACCAGCCCAGCCCCATGAGGCAAAGTCCAGCGTGGCTGAGGCCGAACACCACAAAACGCAAGCTGCTGCTAAGGATTCGGCTCAGCCAAACCAACAAGCAGACACTGCCACGCAAAAGGCCAGCCAGCCAGATGAACTTGCATCTCAAAACGCGCAAAGCTTAGAGCGAGCCGACGAAAAAGCTGCCAATGCCAAGGCAGTGGCCTCTCAAGAGGGACAAGCCTTGCAGTCGATTACCCTGAGCCCTGAGGTTGAGATCATCACCGTGACCCAACCAGAAACCAGCGACAAAAGCTTGACCGATTTTGCTTTGGCCATGGGCCTAGACGCTGAACAAATCAAGGCCTTGTTAGGTGATGACGCGGCAGCTGAGGCGCTGGCCAATTCACCCGCTGCAACCACCCAACAAATTTTGGCCATGAACAATATGCCCGGCATGGGCCTGAGCAACCCCCTCACAAACGCGGCCCCATCCCCTAGCGGCGTGGCCATCAATGCCTTAAATACCTCGAGTACCTCCGCCCAAGCGGTACTTGGCACACAAGCGGTTCTCAGCCAAGCCTTGCCGTTAGCGCCCGAAGTCACCACCGAAGAGATGAAACCCATCGGCTTGGAAGTCCAGTGGAGTTCTGCCTCCGCAGACTTGGCAGCAAACAAACAACTCAACCCGAGCGCCAACTTAACTCCGGCAGTCGTTGCACAAGCAAGCGAAACGCCCGACAACATCAGCACCTTGGCAGTGTTGTCCATGATGGATGCTGATTTGCGCCCAGAAGACATTGAGCGCTTGAACGAAGAATTCGACAAACTCAGCGCCATAGATGACAGCAGCACCTCGACGGAGGGCACCTCAGGCAGTGGCGTAGCAAGCAACCGAACGGCTTCGCCAAGCAGCGCCTCCCCCGCCCAGACCTTGAAAAACCACCCTGATATGGCGCAAACTTTTGAAAAACTCAGTCAAAAATTAGCCACCGAGATGGCCA
>CAMDIP010000064.1 GCA_945899335.1 Bordetella parapertussis | reverse complement strand
TGCTGCAAAGCATGCGCCAAAGTCTGCCAATGCGCGAGCGGCCAGGCTTTGTCTGCACGTGAGCTGCCATGCACCAAAGCGACCGTACGAGCTTGCACATCGGGGTGAGGCAAAGCTTGCAAACCGGTTTGCAAGTGGGTGGTAAGCGCATAGCCTAGCGCTTGCGCGCACACATGGCGGGCACGGTCTAAGGCATGGCTGCGCCACTCGCAAGACAGCGCCACATCGGCCACCCAGCGCGTTGGCGCTTCATAGCCCGATCCTTCGGTGCGGTTGGCCATGGCGTAACGCTTACCGTTGGGAGTGAGTGTGGCCAGTTTGGAGATCAGTGCAGATTTGCTTAAGCCCTGCAAATCAATCACCGCGTCATAGGCGCTGCTTTGCAGATCTTGTTGAAAGCTGCGCCAAGCTTGGCGGGTTTCGTTGCTCCACCAGCGCTTGCGCCACTGGCGCAAATTGCAGGGGATGATGCGCTTGACCGCAGGACACATCTTGAGCAAAGGCGCGAACGCGGTTTCGACCACCCAGTCGATATGCACATCAGGGACTTGGGCTTGCAGATCCATGGCAGCTGGCAAGCTGTGCACCACATCGCCCAACGAGGACAGCTTGACCAGCAATACCCTCAATGCGCTGCCTCTTGCACCTGCGCATCGGGTTTGACTTGGCGCAGCAGGGCCATCATGTCAGACTCAATACGCGCCAAGGCTTGCAGTGTTTGACCCTCAAAGCGCAGCACCAGCACAGGCGTGGTGTTGGAGGCGCGAACCAAGCCGAAACCATCTTCCCAGTCGATGCGCACGCCGTCGATGTCGCACAGCACCGGTTGGTGTTCTGCAGACGGCAAGCCCTTGGTTTGTGCAAGCTTCAGCAACTCGGCGGTAACGCGGTGCGGCTCGCCCTCAACACAAGCCACGTTCAGTTCAGGCGTGGACTGACTGGTGGGTAAAGCATGGAGCACCGCGTTGGCATCGGGCGAGCGGCTGACGATTTCCAGCAAGCGGCAACCCGCATAGGTGCCGTCGTCAAAGCCATACCAGCGTTCTTTGAAAAACACATGGCCGCTCATCTCGCCACCCAGCGGAGAATCGATGGCTTTCATTTGCGCTTTGATGAGGGAGTGTCCGGTTTTGAACATCACAGGCACACCGCCTGCGGCACGAATAGCAGGGGCGAGTTGTTGCGAGCACTTGACGTCATAGACGATAGAACCACCTGGCGCACGGCTCAAGACATCTTGTGCAAACAACATCATCTGTCTGTCGGGGTAGATGGTTTGTCCATCCTTCGTCACTATGCCTAAACGGTCACCATCACCATCGAAAGCCAAGCCCAACTCAGCGCCCGTGGTTTGCAAAGCAGCGATCAGGTCTTTCAGATTTTCGGGTTTGCTGGGGTCGGGGTGGTGATTGGGAAAGTCGCCATCCACATCGCTAAAGAGTTCAATCACCTCGCAACCAATGGCACGAAAAATAGCTGGGGCAGAAGCACCTGCTATACCGTTACCGCTGTCAACCACGATACGCATAGGTCGGCTTAAATGAATGTCTTGCACGATGCGCTCTAAGTAGGCTTGGTTCACGCTGACTTGCTTGACACTGCCACCCGTTTTCAATACCCAGCTTTCATCCTGCATCATCTGACGCAGGCCTTGAATCTCGTCGCCGTAAATCGCCCTGTCAGCCATCACCATTTTGAAGCCGTTGTAGTCCTTGGGGTTGTGGCTGCCGGTGATTTGAATGCCGCTACGACACAAGGTGTTGGCGGCGAAATAAAGCTGTGGTGTGGTGACCATGCCCACATCGATCACTTCAACACCCACATCCAGCAGGCCTTGTACCAACGCATGAGCCAAGGAAGGGCCGCTTAAGCGACCATCACGACCTACAGCCACAGTGGCTTCACCTTGGGCCAAGGCTTGTGTGCCAAAAGCACGTCCCAGCGCCAGTGCGACTGAGGGGTTCAGCGATGAAGGCACCACACCGCGAATGTCATAGGCCTTGAATACGGAGGCTTCAATTTGCATCGCGGTATTGTAGAAGCAGGGCTTGGCGCAAACCGTCATCGCTCCATCGTATGATGGACTACAAGACTTTCTCACATCACATGCTTTCCACGTCTGCTCGCGCCTTCTTTCAAGCCAACGTTTGGCAAATGCCAGTCAACTCTCCCTTGGGTTCGCTTACCTTGGTTGCCAGCGACAAAGGTTTGTGCGGTGTTTGGTTTGAAGACCAAGCCCATAAGCCCGATTTGCGCCATCTGCCTTGGGGCCCGTCTCAACATTGGTTGCGCCTTACGAAAAACCAATTGACAGATTACTTTGCAGGCAAGCGCAGTTCGTTTGATTTGCCCCTAGACCTTGCCAATGGCAGTGACTTTCAACAACGTGTTTGGCGAGCGTTGTTGCAAATCCCTTATGGTCGCTACTCTACTTATGGCGAATTGGCGCAGCACTTGGGCCAAGCCCAAGCCGCACGTGCGGTTGGCATGGCTGTGGGGCGCAACCCTTTAAGCATCATCGTGCCTTGCCACCGCGTGGTGGGTGCCAATGGGACGTTGACTGGCTACGCCGGTGGCCTGTGGCGAAAAATGGATTTGTTGCAACGCGAAGGTACGCTTTTGTGACAGATGCTGTGCGGTGGCGCCAGTGGCTACCCGAGTTTGTGCTGCTAGGCGTTATTTGGGGATCGTCCTTTCTCTTCATGCGAATGACATCGCAAGAGTTTGGCAGCTGGTCCACAGCGTGGCTCAGAGTGAGTGTGGCGTGGTTGACCTTGCTGCCTTTTTTGCTCTGGCAGGGACAAGCTCATAGCCTTGGCCTGCATTGGCGACGCATTTTGCCCATGGGCGTGGTGAACTCAGGCATCCCTTTTATTTGCTATGCCTATGCGGTGATGTCCATCACCACCGGTTTGTCTTCCATACTTAATTCCACCACCCCACTGTTTGGTGCATTGATCGCTTGGATCTGGTTTAAGCAACACCCCGGAAACTCTCGTGGCTTGGGTTTGCTCCTCGGCTTTGCGGGTGCGGCCCTGTTGGCCTTGACCATGCCAGGCGGCGTGTCTTTCAAAGCGGGTGGCTCTGGGTGGGCGGTCCTGGCTTGCTTGTTAGCCACCACCTGTTACGGTTTGAGCACCCATTACTCGCAACGTTATTTGAACGATGTACCCACCATGACCATTGCTGCGGGGAGTCAACTGGGGGCCAGCTTGGTGTTGGCTTTGCCAGGCATTTGGTTTTGGCCTGAGCAGTGGCCTAGCGACAGCGCTTGGTGGAGCTTGCTGATGATTGGCGTGGTGTGCACCGGTCTGGCTTATGTGCTGTATTTCCGCTTGATCGCCAAAGTGGGCGCGTCTCGCACCATGACCGTGACGTATTTGATTCCACTGTTTGCCAACATTATCGGCATAGCTTTTTTGAACGAGGTCATCACGACTTGGGTGATTCTGTGCGCCGCCATGATCTTGACCGGTACCGCCTTGGCTGCGGGCTTGGTGAAACTACCGCGCTGATCGCCATCATTACAGTCCCTCGTCATTGCGTCCTGTCGTCATTGCGAGTAGCTTAGCGACGAAGCAAACTGACGAAGAAAACTGACTAAAGTTTGCTTAAAACTATGGCCTCGCCATGACATCCGAAATATTTGTCGCTGCTCAGTCTTCGCTACTGCAAAGCTAGAAATCTTGATAGGTGTGAGATTTACTTTCTACCTTAGACGGCGTGTGTTGCAGGTCGGCCGTAGCCGACGTTGTGCAAGCATGGAGGCAAGGCCGAGCCTGCGACATGCGCCGTGGGGGAGATTGCTTCGTCGCTCCGCTCCTCGCAATGACGAGGGTCAGGCGTGAAGTTGCTGCATCAACAAGCCATGCAAATGCGAGCCAGGCTTGGCCAATTCATTGACGATGCTGAAGTGGTGTAAGCCTTGCAAATCTTCCACCAAGGGCACACGTTCATGCCCCCATGCGTGTTGAATCAGGTGGTTGTGGCGAATAAAAGCCTCGCTCTCCAACGCCCCCGCCACACTGATCAAACTACCAGAGGCAGGCGCAGGCATCCAAGCAGGGCTGCAGCGCAACACCTCGGACTCGGTCAGGTGCAAAGAGGACTGCAACATGGGCGAGCGCATCACGCTTTCTAACTCGTAAAGACCAGAAATCGACAACACACTTTTCACCAAGTCGGCTGGTAAGTCAGACTGGTAACGAGCCCACTGGCAAGCCATCAGCATGGCGGCCAAATGCCCACCGGCGCTGTGCCCTGCTATGTGAATGCGCGAGGGATCGCCTCCCCATCGGTCGATACAGCGCCACACCCAAGCCAGCGCCTTGACCATTTGCATGACGATGTCAGAGATGGTCACTGCTGGGCAAAGCGCGTAATTGGGCACCACCACACACGCGCCTTGGCTCACAGAGGCAGGCGCCACAAAGGAATGGTCTGATTTATCCAAAGAGCGCCAATAGCCACCATGGATAAACACCAACACAGGCGCATGAGCTTGTGCCGCAGGAAAAATATCGAGGATCTCGCTGGGCCCCGCACCATAGGCGATATCTGTTAAGCCGTCCAATAAAGCACGTGCAGCTTGAGAATCAGCTGCCCATTGGGCGAAAAAGTGGGCGAAATCGGGCACACGCGCCCGATTGTTGTACATCTGATCGTAGTGATCGGGCGACAACAAAGCGTTTATTTATTGGTTTGCGCCTGCCTAATGGCGCTACTGGCTTCGGTACTGGCGTTGCCGCCTGTTGGGTTTTGGATCACCAAGCCCAGCAAACGTGCGCCGTGTTCCACCGCAATCGAGCCATAGGAAATATCGCCATGCACCACTGAATCTTTGTGAAATTCGACGCGCTCGGAGGCGTAAATATTGCCCTCGACCTTGCCCGCCACCATCACACGGTGGGCGGTCACATCGCCAGACACCTCACCGCTGGCACCAATAGCCACCGTAACCTTGTGTTCCTTGGTGGTTTCAATATTGCCAACCACCTTGCCATCGATGCGCACACTGTCGAGCAACACCAAGCGACCATAAATTTGGGTGGTGCGCCCAATAAGGGTTTCAAAACGTTCTTGCGAACTGGCCAAGGGCTTGTCGCGCAGTTTTTCAAACATGGAAGGCTCCGGTAAGGGGTAGGGTTAGCTCGATCCTGAAGGCAGGACTTGTGCAGGGTTGATGACCCTGTCTTTGTTAAATACTTCGTAATGCAAATGGGGGCCGGTTGAACGCCCAGTGCTGCCAACCTCTCCCAAAGTGCCCCCACGCTCGACCACGTCACCTACTTGCGCTATGCGCTTACTTAAGTGGGCATAGCGTGTGGCGAAACCTTCTGCGTGATGAACCTCGATGACATTGCCATAGCCGGGGTCCCAGGCAGAGCGGGTGACGGTACCCTGAGCGGTGGAAACCACCAAGGTACCCGATGGCGCGGTGAAGTCCAGGCCTTCATGCATGGCCAAACCACCGGTGAAGGGGTCGTTACGGATACCAAAGCCACTGGAGATGCGATAGTCGCCGCGCACTGGCATGGCTGTTGGCAAGGAATGCAGCCAATCGAGTTGCTTTTCCCAACGGATGTTCAACTCCGCCACGGCGGTCTGGGTTTGTAAAAATTCTTGTAAAGTTTGGTCGAACTCTATGCCTAAAGGCTGACGAATAAATGAGGAAAAAGGCCGAGGTGCAATAAAGGGGCCGCCCTTGTTTTCATCCTTGCGATTGACTTTATCGCGCACCACGTTGGGCGTGGCCATCTCCATGAACCTGTTTTTCATGGTTTCGAGTTGGCGAATTTCGTTCACAGTGGTGTGCATGGATTCGCGTAGTTGGGATAAGTGGTCTCGGTAGACCGACTCCATGCGCTTTTGCTCTGCTTCGGTGGTGACACCACCGATGCTGCGGGCAAGGTCTGGGTTGTACTCAACCGCAATTTTGAAACCCACAAAATGCAACAGAAAACCCGCAGTAAGTAAAAACAGCCCAGCCACGGCACAAGACATCAACACCGTGCGAAAGGTGATGGATATCGTCCTGACATTTCCAGTGGGCCCTGAAAGCCACATTAATTGCATAAAGCGTCCCTGTGATTACCTGTCCAGAAACAGGATCGCCATTCTAGGCCCATAGCTTTAGCGCTCAAAGCAAAAAAAGCCTAAAAACTCTTGAAATATATAAAAAAGTATTCAAAAATAAAGGGTGTTTACCCCCAAAACTGGCTGATCCAGCCGCTAAAGAACCATACAGCAGTCAGATTTGTCAGCCAAGCCCAAAAAAAGCGATTCAGCCCAAAAAACCAGAAAACCAAAAAATGAAACACTGCGGCGATGACCATGAACAGCAATACCCCGTTCGGGTTGAGCAAGCCCAAGGGGAACACCGCTTCCCACAAAATGAACGCCCAACTGCAGCCCATGGCCACCTTGGGGCGGCGAAAAACGCTGTCTGCAGGTAAGGGACCATATATTCCCCCATTGAGAAAAACGGTGAGCGCTTGCCCACTTCGCCACTCGGGTTGCAGCAGTTTGATCCATCCAGAAACGAAATAGGAGCTCAGGGTGTGGATGGCGATATAGGACAAACCAACTGCCCAGCCCATGCCCTGTCCTGCCCAAAGCGACACAACTTGGGCAATCAAAATACCAGTGATGGTCACCAAGGTCATGAAATCGCTGCCGCCGTTGAAAGCACCGCGCCAACGCACCAGCAGCAAAAGTGTTCCCACAAACAAGACCAAGGCCAAACCTAAGCTGGCACCTTGGAATACCAAACCCATAGCTGCCAAACCCCTTACCCACAATTGCACACGGTAAGACGTGGGATGAAACATGGCATCAAAAAAACGCCGAACCCAAACCGGTTGGGGTGGGATATCTGCGCGTTGAACCGGCCAAGACCAAGTTCCTTGATGGTCGCTGCTGGGGGCGATGCGCAAATATTCGGCTACTTGAATAAGCAAACTAATGCCACACAAAACCTCTAGGCAACGTACCAAGGTGTCGCCGTTCATATCGCTATTTCAGGGCTGCGCAAGACCGTGTCGCTGTCGCCATCGCCTTGAGGCACGGGACGCTCTAGGCGCAATTCAAATTGGCATACGCCTTGGGCGATATGTTCACGCGCAGCTTGTGCGGCCAAGCGGCACACCATTTGGTAGCTGACCAAAGGCCGTGCGTCCGCGCCCTCGCCCAAATCTTTGATGTCGCTTGACAAATGGTCAACCAAATTTTGCTGCGCCAGCAGCAAATTCCCGTGGGGGTTATGGAACACATCGAGCACATGGCGCTGCCTTCTGGGGTAAACCCACTGCCAATCGCTCCACGCCTTAGCCTCGTCTTGGTAACGCACATACAAATGCGGTACCGGCCCGACTTTGTGAAAGAACTGCCAATTGGGGAAAAAAGCGCGAAGCAAAAAAAACCAAGGCCCGCGAACCGTGTGGCGGCGGTACACCAAGGACACTGCCAGCACAGCAAAATATGCCAACAGCAACCAAACGGTTGATTCCATGCACCCTCCTTTTT
>CAMDIP010000063.1 GCA_945899335.1 Bordetella parapertussis | reverse complement strand
GTCAGCTTTTCAGCCAACTCTTTCACCGCGTGCTGGGCACGGGCCACGGCCAAGCCGTAACCGGGCACGATGACCACGGTTTCGGCATTGCCCAAAATAAAAGCTGCGTCATCCGCGCTGCCGCTTTTCACGGGGCGCTGCTCGGTGCTGCCGGTAGCTGCCGTGCCTGCTTCGCCGCCGAAGCCACCCAAGATGACGTTGAAGAAGGATCGGTTCATCGCCTTGCACATGATGTAACTCAGGATCGCGCCCGACGAGCCCACCAAGGAGCCCGCAATGATCAACATGCTGTTGTTCAAGCTGAAACCAATACCTGCCGCCGCCCAACCGGAGTAGCTGTTGAGCATGGAGACCACCACCGGCATGTCGGCGCCGCCAATCGGGATGATGATGAGCACACCCAGCACAAAAGACAGCGCCAGCATGATGAGAAAAGCGTCCCAGTTGCCGGTGAACATGAAGTACACGCCCAAGCCCACCGTGGCCAAGCCCATCACCAAATTCAGCATGTGCTGACCGGCAAACACCACCGGCGCACCTTGGAACAAACGGAACTTGTACTTCCCAGACAGCTTGCCAAAAGCAATGACCGAGCCGCTGAAAGTGATGGCACCAATGGCCGCACCCAAGAACAGCTCTAAGCGGTTGCCGTTGGGGATGTCCAGCGTGCCCAAGCCTTGGGCCACGATACCGAAAGCCGCTGGTTCGACCACCGCCGCGATGGCGATGAACACCGCCGCCAAGCCGATCATGCTGTGCATGAACGCAACGAGTTCGGGCATCTTGGTCATCTCAACGCGTTGCGCCATGATGGCACCTGCGCCGCCACCAATCACCAAACCGAGCAGCACCCAGCCAAGACCTTGAACCGGGTCAACCTGTCCAAACAGCTTTGCTTGCTCGAAAATCAATGCTGCAGTGGTCACCACGGCAATCGCCATGCCACTCATGCCAAACAGATTGCCGCGAATCGAGGTGGTGGGGTGCGACAAACCTTTCAAGGCTTGGATAAAGCAAATGCTGGCCACCAAATACAAAAGTACAACAAGGTTCATGCTCATTTGTCAGCTCCTGCTTTGGGGGCTTTTTTCTTGAACATCTCCAGCATGCGCCGCGTGACCAAAAAGCCACCAAACACATTCACGGCCGCCAGCGCCACAGCCAGCACGCCCATGGTTTTGCCAAGCGGAGTGACGGTCAGGGCTGCAGCCAGCATGGCGCCCACGATGATGATGGCCGAGACCGCATTGGTCACCGCCATCAAGGGCGTGTGCAAAGCGGGGGTGACGTTCCAGACCACGTGGTAACCCACGTAGATGGCCAGCACAAAAATAATGAGGTTGGTGACGGTGTGGTCCATGCTTATTTCCTTTTGACCTCGCCGCCTTGTGTCATCAAACACGCAGCCACGATGTCGTCTTCCATGTCAACAGTGAAGCCCTTGTCTTTGGGCAACACCAATTTCAAAAAATCCAGCACATTGCGTGCATACAGCGCCGAGGCGTCAGCAGCGACAAGCGCTGGCAAATTGGTGTCCCCCACCAAGGTCACGCCGTGTTTGACCACGGTTTGGTCGGCCTCGGTCAGTGGGCAGTTGCCGCCCACACCATTGGCACCCTTGCCTGCCGCCAAATCCACAATGACCGAGCCGGGCTTCATGCTTTTGACCATCTCTTCGGTGACCAACACCGGTGCCGCACGGCCCGGGATCAGCGCGGTAGAGATAACCACATCGGCCTGCGCCACGCGTTTGGCCACCTCGGCTTTTTGACGGTCCAACCAGCTTTGCGGCATGGGGCGGGCATAGCCGCCTACGCCTTCGGCAGCTTCTTTTTCTTCGGCGGTTTCATACGGCACATCGATGAACTTGGCACCTAGTGACTCCACTTGTTCT
The DNA here is from genome assembly GCA_945899335.1 of Bordetella parapertussis. Taxonomy (GTDB): domain Bacteria; phylum Pseudomonadota; class Gammaproteobacteria; order Burkholderiales; family Burkholderiaceae_C; genus Limnohabitans. The sequence goes on along the minus strand of CAMDIP010000063.1, from coordinate 5,723 downwards.
TTCACGCTGGGGCGTACGTCCGAGGCTTCGATCACCGCACCCAAGCGCTTGGCGGTGGCAATCGCCTGCAAACCGGCGACACCCACGCCCAAGATGACCACACGGGCGGCCTTGACGGTACCTGCAGCAGTCATCAGCATGGGGAAAAAGCGTTGGTATTTATCTGACGCCATCATCACCGCTTTGTAGCCGGCGATATTGGCTTGCGAAGACAACACATCCATGCTTTGCGCACGGGTGGTGCGCGGGGCGGCTTCCAGCGCAAAGCTGGTCAAACCGGCAGCAGCAATACGCTGCAAGCCTTCGCCATCAAAGGGGTTGAGCATGCCCACCAAGGCTGCACCCGACTTCATGTGACCCAACTCTGTGTGAGAAGGTGCGCGCACCTTGAGCACCAGCTCAGACCCCAAAGCTCCAGCAGCATCGGTGATTTGCGCACCCACGGCCTCGTAGGCAGCATCCGTCACACTGGCAGCAACGCCTGCGCCTGACTGAATAAGCACTTGATGCCCTTGGGCAATGATTTTTTTAGCCGTCTCTGGTGTCACGGCAACACGGGTTTCTCCCGCCGTGGTTTCGGCAGGCACGCCAATCTGCATGGTTTTCTCCTCCACTCAATGGGCGAGAATCATCGCAGATTCACAAGGCGCCCTGAAAAAGGGTTGATTTTGCACCATGATGGACAGATGGAAGCCCAGCGTCACCGTTGCTGGCATCATTGAAAAAGACGGCAAGTATTTGCTGGTCGAAGAGCACACACCCAATGGTTTGATGTTCAACAACCCTGCGGGACACCTTGACCCCGGCGAATCCCCTCTTCAAGCGTGCGTTCGTGAGGTACTGGAGGAAACCGCCTTCCATTTCACCCCAACCGCACTGGTCGGCGTGTATCTGTCGCGTTTTTTAAAGCAAGCCACAGTTGACACACCAGCCCAAGACATCACTTACCTGCGTTTTGCTTTCACGGGTATCTTGGGTGCGCATGAGGCCAACAGAGCACTTGACGACGGGATTGTGCGAACACTGTGGATGAGCATTGAGGAAATGCAAGCGACCCAAAGCCGTCACCGCAGCCGTTTGCTGCTTCGCTGCGCCCAAGACCACGCACGAGGCCAACGCTTCCCACTCGCGACGGTCTATACCGACGACAGCGTGTTGGGTTTGATTTAAGGGATCAGTATTTCCGCTGCTGGGTCTTCGGCAGCCATGACCCGCTTGGCCCAAGCGCTTAATCGCCCAGTGTCAGCGCGCAAGACTTCTTGTTTGACGCGCAAAATCTGCGTGGGGTGCATAGAAAACTGCCGCAAACCCAGGCCAAGCAATAAGCGTGTGAGGGTGGGGTCACCCGCCATTTCGCCACACAAGCTGATGTCTTTGCCTGCTGCCGCACCTTGCGCAATGGTGTTGGCCACCAACTGCAAGATGGCGGGATGCAAGGGGTCATACAAATGCGCCACTTGTTCATCAGCGCGGTCAATCGCCAAGGTGTATTGGATGAGGTCGTTGGTACCTACCGATAAATAATCAAAGTACTTTAAAAACACAGGCAAATTGAGCGCCGCAGCCGGCACCTCGATCATCGCGCCGACTTTGACAGGGCCGTAAGCCATGCCCTTTTTGTCTAACTGCTCCCGCGCTTGTGCCAGCAAGACAAGTGTCTGGTGGATTTCGCGGGTATGGGCCAACATGGGGATTAGCAAATTCACAGGTCCGTGCAAAGCCGAGCGCAAAATAGCGCGCAATTGGCTCATGAACATGCTCGGATCCGCCAAGCTCCAACGGATAGCGCGCAAGCCCAAAGCAGGGTTGAGGTGAGCCTCGTCTTTGGTGGTTCGGTCTAAAGGCTTGTCTGCGCCCACATCAACCGTACGGATGGTGACTGGCAAGCCCTTCATGCCCTCGACGGCTCGCTTATAGGCTTGGTATTGCTCTTCTTCGCCTGGCAATTGGCCCTCTCGCCCCATGAATAAGAATTCACTGCGAAACAAACCTACGCCCACCGCACCCACAGACAGCGCCACAGCGGTGTCTTCAGGTAATTCAATGTTGGCCAACAACTGAATTTTTTGACCATCCAAGGTGACCGAGGGCGTGTGGCGCAAGCGGGTGAGGCGTTCACGCTCTAGCTGAGCTTGGCGTTGCTTGAAGGCGTACTCGGCCAAGATGATAGGGGAAGGACTGACGATGATGACGCCAGCGTCGCCATCGATGATGACCCAATCATCTTGATGCACCAAATGACTGGCGTTTCGCGCCCCAACCACTGCAGGGATGTCCAGACTTCTTGCAACGATAGCGGTATGTGAGGTCTTGCCACCAACATCGGTGACAAAACCGGTAAACACGCTTTGCTTGAATTGCAGCATGTCTGCAGGTGATAAATCGTGTGCGATCAAGACCAAAGGCACATCGTGGCTGTCATCTAACAACTGGTCTTGCTGCCATGTGCCAGGTTTGCGCTGTGCGGGCTGAGGCAGGCTGGTGGGCAAGCCTTTCATATGGCGCAGCAAGCGCTCCACCACTTGCTCTAGATCGCCTTTGCGTTCGCGCAAATAAGCGTCCTCCATGTCGTCGAACTGACGCGAGACGACTTCAAGCTGGGAGGTCAAGGCCCATTCAGCGTTGTACAAGCGCTCGGTAACCCAATGCTTGACCCCTTCTGCCAACATTTCGTCTTGTAAGAGCATCAAATGCACTTCCAGCAGCGCGGAGAGCTCGGGCGGCGCATCCTTGGGCACGGTTTTTTGTATGCGCTGAACTTCCAGCATCACTGCATGGCGTGACTGGTTGATGCGATCTAACTCTTGTTCAATTTGCTGTGGCTCAATGAAGTAATGCGCCACATCCACACGGCTTGAGGCCACCAGCACGGCGCGCCCAATGGCAATGCCACGTGCAACTGCCAAGCCGTGTATGGAGAAGGTCATGGCTTTATTCGCCTTCGCCGAATTTGTCCGCCAACAAGGCCAGCAATGCGTCCATGGCCTGCGCTTCTTGATCGCCATCCGTTTCAATTTCAATTTCACTGCCAATGCCAGCAGCCAACATCATGACGCCCATGATGCTTTTTGCATTGACGCGTCGCTCGCCTTTGCTGACCCACACTTGGCATGGAAAGGCGCCGGCGATTTTGGTCAGTTTGGCTGACGCTCTGGCATGCAGGCCCAATTTGTTAATAACTGTTGTGGTTTGTTTCAGCATATTTGAATTAAGAGGAAAGGGGAACTTCTTTTTCGCAAGCCACTTGCATCACGCCTTGGGCGCCGCCAGACAATGCGCGCTGGGTCAAGACGTCGAGCGGTTCATGGCGATAACACACGGTACGCAGCAGCATGGGCAAATTGACGCCCGCAATCAAGCGTGATTGAACACCGTCAACCAATAGCTTGGCCACATTGGCAGGGGTTGCGCCAAAGATATCGGTCAATACCAAGGTGTTTTGGTCAATGGGCGCACCAATCAACTTTTGGGCAGCTTGCAAGGTGTCTTCTGGGGATGCGTCGGCTTGAACGTCAATAGCGATGACGGCTTGTGCACAATCTGGAAAAACGTGCAAGGCGCACTCCCTGAGGGCAGTGGCCAATGGTGCATGGGCAATGAGAAGAATGCGTGTGCTCATGTTTACTTGTAGTTACCCTCGAATTATCACCCTTGTCCATGGCTTTGCAATAATCCGGACATGAACGCTTTAGACGGCATACGCGTATTGGATTTATCCAGAGTTTTGGCTGGACCTTGGTCGACCCAAATTTTGGCTGATTTGGGTGCTGACGTGGTCAAGGTGGAACGCCCCCTGACCGGGGATGACACCCGAGGCTGGGGCCCTCCTTTTTTGCACGATGCCCAAGGTCGTGACACGGCTGAATCTGCTTACTATCTGGGTACCAATCGCAATAAACGCTCTTTGACTTGCGATATCGCCTCGCCTCAGGGTCAAGACTTGATTCGTTCATTGGCTTTGCATAGCCAAGTATTTATTGAAAATTACAAAGTGGGCGATATGTCACGCTATGGCTTGGACTATGCCACCCTCAAAGCCATCAACCCCAAGTTGGTCTACTGCAGCATCACGGGCTTTGGCCAAACCGGTCCTTACCGAGAACGTGCGGGTTATGACTTTGCAGTTCAAGCCATGGGCGGTTTGATGAGTGTCACCGGTGAGCGAGACGATGTAGGCGGCGGCCCCCAAAAGGTGGGCGTTGCGGTGGCTGATTTATTTACCGGCATGTACGCCACCGTGGCTATCTTGGCGGCCATTCGCCATGCTGAAAGCACAGGAATAGGCCAACACATAGACATGGCGCTGCTAGATACGCAAGTTGCCATGCTGGCCAATTTAGGCGCTAATTTTTTGGTCAATGGCGCCACTTCTGCGCCACCACAACGCATGGGCAATGCCCATGTGAATATCGTCCCCTACCAAGTTTTCGAGACCGCGCCCAAGGCTTCAGGCGAGCGAGATTTTGTGATTGTGGCAGTGGGCAATGATGGCCAGTTTGTCAAGCTGTGTGAAGTGCTTGGCAAGGCCGATTGGTCACAAGACCCGCGCTTTGTACGCAACCAAGACAGGGTGAGGCACCGCAGTGTGTTGGTTCCCATGATTGCAGATGTTTTGATCAAGCGCGGAAAGTATGCCTGGCTTGAAGCGATGGAGGCTGCCAAAGTGCCTTGCGGCCCCATCAATAATTTGGCTGAAGTGTTCGCCGACCCGCATGTGCAAGCTCGCCAAATGGTTGACCACTGGCAGCATGGCTTGGGTGTGCCCCTGGATTTGGTCGCCAGTCCTATGAAGCTAAGCCAGACCCCCGTCAGGCGCGATTTGCCGCCCCCTTCATTGGGACAACATACAGACGAGGTTTTGAAGGAATGGCTGGGTTTTGACCCCTCTCAGTGCGCGGCATTGCGCCAAGCGAGTGCGATCTAGCCCCAGCCTTTACCAACGGTGTTAATGCCTGGTCTGTGACAACAAAGTGTCTGCGTCGCTGACCTCAAACTTGCCTGGGCCTTCTATGTTGAGTGTGACGACTTTTCCGTCTTTGACCAGCATGGAGTAACGGTTAGAGCGAAGTCCCAAGCCTTTGCCAGTCAGGTCCAAAGTTAAACCAGTGGCTTTGGTGAATTCGGCGTCGCCGTCTCCTAGCATGCGAACCTTGCCTGCCGCGTGCAACTCGCGACCCCATGCGCCCATGACAAATGCATCGTTGACACTGACACACCAAATTTCATCCACGCCTGCAGCGGTGAGTTCGGCGTGTTTTTCCATGTATCCAGGTACGTGCTTGGCTGAGCAGGTGGGTGTGAAGGCCCCTGGCAACGCAAACAAAGCGATGGTTTTGCCCGCAGCAGCTTTTGCCACGTCCACGGGATTAGGGCCAATGCTGCAACCGTTTCCCTCTACTTCGTGATACTCCATCAGGGTGGTGTGGGGAAGGGTGTCGCCGACTTTGATCATGTTTTTCTCCTTGAAATGAAAATGACCCACGATTGTGGGTCATTTTGACGATTGTGTTAATACGCAACCCGATAACACTTAGACGGCGGCTGCCTTTTCCACCAAACGGGTGGCTACCCAGTTTTTGGTCTTGGAGATGGGGCGGCTTTCGGTAATTTCGATCACGTCACCTAAGTGGTATTGACCGGTTTCATCGTGCGCATGGTATTTGCTGGACTTGCCCACAATCTTGCCGTAGAGCGCATGCTTGACGCGGCGCTCGACCAGCACA
>CAMDIP010000062.1 GCA_945899335.1 Bordetella parapertussis | reverse complement strand
AATTTCAAATTTATTTGATAAAAAACGGATTTTTTTGAAAAAACTTTAGAAACGCTGTCTGTATGGCGTTAAGTAACGAAACAGTCATATTAGATTTTTGACAGGTCGGTATTCCAATTAATCTGGGGTTGCAGTCACCACGGGCTGACTGCGCATCATCATCAAGCCAGCACCGACCAGCAAGACCATGCCAGACCAGGCCATCGTATTAGGAATATCGCCCCACACCACAAAGCCCATGACAACCGCTGTCAGCAGGCCCACATAGCGAAAGGGCGCAACTACTGTTAAGTCGGCACTGCGCGTGCTTTGAATCAACAGGAAATAACCGATGCTAAGTAGCGCCGCTGCGCCACCCAAGCACGCCCAAGAGACCATGCTTACCGTTGCCCAGTCTTGCCACAAACTCCACACACCCGCCATGAGCGTGGCAGTTGTCGCTGTACACAAGGTCACCATCAAGGATGGAATATGGGACGGCACAAACCGCATGCTGATGTCGCGCAAGGCGTGTAACAAAGTGCCGCCCAAACAGACCCAAGCCCAAAGGTTAAAGCCCTCTGCCTGAGGTTGCACCACCAACAATACGCCGATAAAACCGGTGGCGATGATGAGCCAGTGACGAAGGCTGACGCGAACACCCAATAGCAAGCCTGACAGCAAAGCAATCAACAAAGGGGTTGTCATATTGATGGCCGTTGCGTTTGCCAAGGGCATGTGAAACATTGCAGTCAAATACACCAGACTGGCCAAGCCATCTAAACATGAACGAATCAATACCCAGCGGTCACGCAAAGCCGTGATGGCGCTGCGTGGGTTTTTGAAAGTGCCCATGTAAACACACAGCAAGGCCAAACCCAGCATGGCCAAAAGACCACGCAAAAAAATCAGTTGGGATGGAGGCAAACTGTCGCTGACATACTTGACCAGCGAGTCGTTTAAAACAAAACTGGCCATACCGACCGACATGGCGATCACGCCACGTCGGTTGTTGGCTGCGGTCATAGGGTGTCGATGAAACTGCGCAGTTTGTCGGAGCGGCTGGGGTGCTTGAGTTTGCGCAAAGCCTTGGCTTCGATTTGGCGAATACGCTCACGTGTAACGTCAAACTGTTTGCCCACCTCTTCCAAGGTGTGGTCGTTGTCCATCTCAATACCAAAGCGCATACGCAGCACCTTGGCTTCGCGAGGTGTCAGGCCATCTAAGATTTCCTTCACTACGTCACGCAAGCCAGCTTGCATGGCGGCCTCTAGAGGCGCTGTGTTGGCGCCGTCTTCTATGAAGTCGCCCAAGTGTGAATCGTCATCGTCTCCGATGGGCGTTTCCATGGAGATAGGCTCTTTGGCAATCTTCATGATCTTGCGGATCTTGTCCTCAGGCATCTCCATTTTTTCAGCCAAGACCGAGGCATCGGGCTCGAAGCCAAACTCTTGCAAGTGCTGGCGGCTGATGCGGTTCATCTTGTTGATGGTTTCGATCATATGCACCGGAATACGGATGGTACGGGCCTGATCGGCGATGGAGCGAGTGATGGCTTGGCGAATCCACCAAGTGGCGTAGGTCGAGAATTTATAGCCACGGCGATACTCGAATTTGTCCACAGCCTTCATAAGGCCGATGTTGCCCTCTTGAATCAAGTCAAGGAACTGCAATCCACGGTTAGTGTACTTCTTGGCAATAGAGATGACCAAACGCAAGTTGGCCTCAATCATTTCCTTCTTGGCGTTGCGTGACGAGCGTTCGCCTTCGTTCATGCGTTTGTTGATGTCCTTGAGTTCGGCCAAGGGAACCACCACGCGGGTTTGGATGTCGGTGAGTTTTTGCTGCAACTCTTGGATGGCGGGAATATTGCGGGTCATGGTGACGGACCAAGGCTTGGCCGCGGCAGACTGCTTTTCCACCCACTTCAGGTTCAATAAATTGACGGGAAACTCTTTGATGAACATGTCTTGTGGCATACCGCAGCGGTCAACAATGATGCGGCGCAGTTCGCGTTCTTTTTTGCGCACGTCATCGACTTGTGAGCGCACCAAGTCGCAAAGTTTTTCAATCGTACGTGCGGTAAAACGCACGGTCATCAACTCTTCGCTGATGGATTTTTGGATTTTCAAATAGGTGGGTGAACCGTAGCCTTCTTTGTCAAATGCTTTGCGCATCTTTTCAAACAAAATTTGCACACGTTCAAAGCGGGTGAGGGCTTCGGTTTTGAGTTCTTCAAGCTTCTTGGTGAGGGCTTTAGAACCGCCTTTGCCGTCGTCATCATCGGAGTCATCGAACTCGTCGAAATCTTCTTCGGCCACATAGTCGTCAGCTTCGTTGGCGTTACTAAAGCCGTCAACGATGGTGGAGATGACCACCTTGCCTTCGCGTATGTCTTCGGCCATGCGCAAGATTTCAGCGACTGTGGCGGGGGATGCGCTGATGGCTTCCATCATCGCCATCAAACCGCCTTCGATGCGCTTGGCAATTTCAATTTCGCCTTCGCGTGTCAGCAACTCCACGGTGCCCATCTCACGCATGTACATGCGCACAGGGTCGGTGGTGCGGCCAAATTCGCTGTCCACTGTAGAGAGAGCCGCTTCGGCTTCTTCTTCGGCCTCTTCTTCACTTGCCACGGTCGGGCCGGTATTGGTGATGAGCAAGGTTTCCGCGTCAGGGGTTTGTTCGTAAACCTGTACGCCCATGTCGTTCAACATGGTGATCACCACTTCCATGGTCTCAGCGTCAACCAGTTTGTCGGGCAAGTGGTCGGAAATTTCGCCGTGGGTCAGGTAGCCACGGGTTTTGCCCAGCTTGATCAGGGTCTTCAGGCGCGAGCGGCGTTTGGCCAGGTCTTCTTCGGACAGAACGGCTTCGTCCAATCCAAATTCTTTCATCAAGGCGCGTTCTTTGGCCTTGCTGATCTTCATGCGCAAAGGCTTGACCTTCTCACCAGTGGCCACGGTCTCTTCGGCAAATTCGGCTTCTAAGTCGACCAAGTCTTCATCAGCAGGCAGACCTTTTTTAGCCGCTTTGACCTTAGCGTCGGGCTTACCGGAGGCCTTGGGTGGTTTGGCTTTTTCAGCGCTGGGTTTGACAGGTGTTTTTGCCGCTGGCTTGGCGGCAGCTTTGACGGGAGCTGATTTGGCGGCTGGTTTAGCCGCAGGCTTGGCGGCTGCCTTAGCAGCAGGTTTGGCCACAGGTTTGGCTGCAGTTTTTGCAACAGGCTTGGTGGGTGCTTTGGCAGCAGGCTTTGCAGCGGTTTTGGCTACAGGCTTAACTACAGGCTTTGCAACAGGTTTGGCAGGGGCTTTTTTGGCAGTCGACACAGGAGAGGCTTTCTTCGGGACAGGTTTCGCAGAGGATGCTGATGGTTTAGTGGCTGTTTTGGCCTTGGCAGGCTTGGTGGACTTCTTGGCTGGCATGTCAATCCTTGAAAAACAAAAGGGGGTATCGGCGTGCATTGAAAGCGCGCTAATGGGACAGTGGCAGGGGTTCCAAGCAAGTTGAAAGGGCGATCATTTGGTGTGCAATCCTTGCGGTGAACGGCGGGTTGTGAACTGCGTCACGGTTGGCCTGGCCCGGAGGTTTTGCTGTCGCGCTTGCTCAAGAAATGTGGATTATACCAGAGGGGCTTTTTTCAGGGCAGCTAATCGGCTATTCAATTGCTTGATGCGCTCATAAGCTTGGGGGTCGCTCGCCATACGGCGGGTCAAGCTGTCAATCTCGAGCGAGAGTTGTTCAATCTCCAATGTAGCCAAGATGCTTTGCAATTCACCTGCATCGCTGTCGATGTCAGAGGGCGCATCATCGATCAAACGCGACACCACCGCTTCATGGGCGTGTCCACGCAAGCCTTCGCGCAAGCCTGCCAAGGGTTGTATGCCGTTTTCTAGCCACTGTTGGTTTAACCAAGCCATCAATTCGCTGTAAGGGACAGGCATCTCCAGCAGCAAGTGCTGTTGATGTGCCGACAACCCGTCCCATTGCGCCATATCTGCAAACAAAATTTGCAAGGCTCGGTCATGGCGTGAGGGGGCTTTGCTGCGAAGGTTGATGCCTATGGGCGGGGGGCGTTTGCTATTGCCCGTTCGGGTCCAAGGGCTAGTGGAGCCAAACCCAGATTTGGCCGCTGGCTTGGCGCTGGTGTTGGGGGCACCCGAGGGCGTTGAAGCCAGCCACAAGCGCTGCAGTTCGTGTTGACCAATGCCAACGGTGTCAGCCAGTTCATTGAGTAACTGAGTTTTGAGTACGCCGTCGGGCATGGCCAACCACAAAGGTTTGGCTTGAGCAGCAAGCAAAGCCCGTCCTTCGGCAGTGTCGATGTCGCAGCCATCGCGAGCAACTTCCATCACAAAGCGTGACAGGGGCGTGGCGTCAGACACCATGCGTGAGAACGCGTCCGTGCCATGGGCTCGCACAAAGCTATCAGGGTCGTGCTCAGCAGGCAGGAATAAAAACTTCACATTGCGCACATCGGTGGCAAAGGGCAGGGCGCCGTCGAGGGCTTTTCGTGCAGCGCGTCTGCCAGCCGCGTCGCCGTCAAAACTGAACACCACCGAGTCGGTGAAGCGAAACAGTTTTTGCACATGGTCGGTGGTGCAAGCCGTACCCAAGGTAGCGACAGCATTGGGAAAGCCCAGTTGGGCCAAGGCCACCACATCCATGTAGCCCTCGGTCACCAACACATAGCCGGCTTCGCGCAAAGCGGTTCGCGCTTCAAACAAGCCATACAACTCTCGTCCTTTGCTGAACACTGGTGTTTCAGGGGAGTTCAGGTATTTGGGCGTACCTTCGCCGAGTACGCGGCCACCAAAGCCTATGCACTCGCCTTTGACATTGCGGATGGGAAACATGATGCGGTCGCGAAAGCGGTCGTAGCGCTTGTCTTCTTCGCCACTTTCTTCATGGGTGATGACCAAGCCCGACTCCACCAGTAAGGCGTCTTGGTAGTCTGTGAAGACACTTGCCAAATTGCGCCATCCCTCAGGCGCGTAGCCTAGGCCAAACAGCTTGGCAACCTCACCAGAGAGACCCCGCCCTTTCAGGTAGTTCACCGCTTGTGGGCTGCTTTTCAGGTGTTTGCGGTAAGACTCACCTGCTTTTTCAAGCACCTCGTTCAAGGTGGCTTGCCGTTGGCGTTGCTGCTGTGCGCGTTGACGATCTGCGGGGTCGGCATCGTCTTCGGGGACTTGCAGGCCATAGCTTTGCGCCAAATCTTTCACCGCTTCGATGAAACTCATGCCGCCATGCTCCATCAAAAAGCCAATGGCATTGCCGTTTTTACCGCAGCCAAAACAATGGAAAAACTGCTTGGTCGGGCTGACCGAAAAAGAAGGCGATTTCTCGCCATGAAAAGGGCACAGGCCCATGTAGTTGGCGCCGCCTTTTTTCAACTGCACGTAGCGACCCACCACCTCCACCACATCGGTGCGGTTGATCAACTCTTGGATGAAAGACTGGGGTATGGCCATCTCAGTCGCCAGCGACCACGCCCTCGCGGCGCGGGTCTGCAGCGCCAAACCAATTGGGTCCTAGGCGCTGCAGCGCTTGCAAGCCGCTGGGCATGTCCATCTCTTTCACCGAGTGGCCAAGAATTTGCAAATTCGACACAGTGGCAGAGGGAAACAAACCCGACTCCAGCAGCAAGGGCGCGTTCGCCCCTGTCACTCCTGAGTGCGGCAGGTTGATGGCTTGCTGGGCGTCAAGCTCCCAGTGCAACAGGGCCCACAAAGTTTGCGCAGTGAAGTGAATGATCATGGCGCCCCCTGGGCTGCCCAAACTGGCCATTAATTCGCCGCGCTCGTGGTTGGGGTTTTCAGCAAATACCAAGGTGGGGCTCATGGAGGAGCGAGGACGTTTACCTGCTTGTACTCGGTTGGCCACAGGGCGGCCATGTTCGTCTTGCGGGGTAAAGCTGAAGTCGGTCAATTGGTTGTTCAGCAAAAAACCGCCGGGTAAGTTTTCAACGCTGACCATTAGGCGAGCACCAAAACCGCTCTCAATGGTGGTGGTCATGGCCAAGGCGTTGCCTAAGCCATCGACGATGCTGATGTGGCTGGTGCCGTATTCGGTTTGGTCTGGCATGGGGGCCCAACCCTGCAAACGGCTGCCAGGGTTGCCGGCGCTCACCTGCGGAATTCGCCTGTCGGCAATTTGGCTTGCACGTGACTGCAAATACGCGGTGTCGAGCAGTTCCTCCCAGTCTTGGGCGGGGGGGGCGACAAAAGCGGGGTCGGCGATGAATTGCGCACGATCGGCAAACGCCAAACGCGAAGCTTCGTTGTAGTTGTGCAGCCAAGCAATGCTGGGTATGGCGGTGTTGCGCTCTGTCCAAGCGGATGGTGGAAGTTGGTTGCTGGCGTCGGTAGCCAGCATACCCATGATTTGCCCAATGGTGATCAAGCCCGAGCTGGGCGGCCCCACGCCGCAGACCTGCACCTGCTTGGTAGTGCTGAAAGTGCTGGCATGGGAAAAACACAGGGCATCGCGTTCCAACGCTTTGTAGTTCTGCAAATCTTGCAGGCTGAGAAAACCAGGGTTGGTGTCGTGCTGCTGCACCTTGTCGACCATGGCTTGGGCAATCTCGCCGTTGTAAAAAACGTCTGCCCCGTCTTGCGCGATGCGTTTGAAGATCGCCGCCATCGCGGGGTTTTGTAAGCGGTGGCCTATGGGCCAAGGTGTGCCATCCGACTGAAAAAAGTACGCCAAGGCTTGGTGGTCGCGTTGCAGTGTTTTGTCGGCACTCAGCAATGTATGCAAACGTGGGCTGACAGGAAACCCTTCTTCGGCCAAGCGGATGGCCGGCTCAAACAATTGCGCCCAAGGCAATGAACCATGTTGCTGATGGGCTTTTTCTAACATGCTCAGCAAGCCTGGCACACCCACCGAGCGGCCACCCACCAGCGCATCGTTGAACGCCATGGGTTTGCCTTCCAGCCAAAATAATCGCTCGGTGGATAGAGCTGGGGCGGTTTCGCGTCCGTCAAAGACTTGCAAATGCTCGCTGTCGTGGTGCAGCAAAAAAGCACCGCCGCCGATGCCACTGGATTGCGGCTCCACCAAGGTCAGCACCATTTGCACCGTAATGGCGGCATCCACCGCTGTGCCGCCTGCTTGCAGCACTTGGTAACCCGCATCACTGGCCAAAGGGTTGGCCGCGGCCACGCCGCGCTGTTTGAGGTGCCAACCCGGTTTGGCTTGGTAGCCGCTGGCGGCCTCGGGCAAATCGGGGATGCGGTAATTGAGCTGGGCCTGCGCAAAACCTGCGAGCAAGCCAAGCGTTAGAGCGAGTACTTCTGTTCGCACTTATTTTGGCGGCAGGCGGATCGCACCATCAAGGCGGATGACCTCACCATTGAGCATGTCGTTGTCCAAAATGTGCATCACCAATTTGGCGTAATCCATGGGCGTACCCAAGCGCGAGGGAAAGGGCACACCAGCAGCCAAAGCTTCTTGCACCTCTTTGGGCATGGAGAACATCATGGGAGTACCAAAAATGCCAGGGGCAATGGTCATGTTGCGAATGCCCAGTTTGGACAGGTCGCGGGCGATGGGCAAAGTCATGCCCACGATGCCACCTTTGGAAGCTGAATACGCGGCTTGGCCGATTTGGCCGTCATAGGCTGCTACCGAAGCGGTAGAGATGAGCACGCCGCGCTC
>CAMDIP010000061.1 GCA_945899335.1 Bordetella parapertussis | reverse complement strand
CTGTGTGCTTACACCCACAGCGTCATCGGCATGGGCGAAATGGGTCATCAAGGTGATTTCATCCACCTGCGGCAAGGCGTTTAAGCGCACCCAAGCAGATCGAAAACGCTCTGGCGCAAAGCCCAAGCGGTTCATGCCGCTGTTCATTTTCAAAAACACCCGCTGGGGCACTTGGGTTTTGTGACGACTCAACATGTCAATTTGTGCCTCGGTATGCACCACATGCCACAGGTCTAATCGGGAACACAGCTCCAAGTCGCGCTGCTCGAACACGCCTTCCATCAACAAAGTCGGGCCGCGCCAATCCATGTCTCGCAAAATTTGTGCTTCTGTCAAATCGAGCACCGCAAAGCCGTCTGCAGCGCGCAGGCCTTCAAACACTCGCTCCACACCATGGCCGTAGGCATTGGCTTTGACCACCGCCCACACACGGGCGTCGCCGGCTGCAAGCCGCACCCGCGCAAGGTTGCTCTGCAGAGCATGTGTGTGGATGACGGCATGGAGAGGACGTGGCATGGGGTCAATTGTCGCAGGCTCGGTTATGCTCAAACGGCGTGATATAACCCACACGCACTCAGGACTGTCGCCCCTATTTCACCTCTCATGCCCTCTTCCTTGAACCGCCTCCCCTACTTTTCTCAGTCCTTATGAAGCGCGGTTTTTACACCATCATGGCGGCCCAGTTTTTCAGCTCTTTGGCTGACAACGCCTTGTTTGTGGCGGCGGTCGAGTTGATCAAAGCGGGGGGTGGCGACGAGTGGCAACGCGCTGCCTTGGTGCCCATGTTCGCCTTGTTTTATGTGGTGCTCGCTCCTTTTGTGGGCGCTTTTGCCGACTCGCGCCCCAAGGGGCAGGTCATGTTCATGAGCAACGGTATCAAGGTACTGGGATGCTTGATGATGCTGTTTGGCTCCCACCCTTTGCTCTCCTACGCCATTGTGGGATTGGGTGCGGCGGCGTATTCGCCTGCCAAGTACGGCATCCTTACCGAGCTGCTGCCTTCTTCGTTGTTGGTCAAAGCCAATGGTTGGATTGAGGGCCTGACCATCGCCTCCATCATCTTGGGTGTGTTGCTTGGCGGTCAATTGGTAGGCCCCCACATTTCAGCTTATTTACTGAGCTTTGATTTCCCGCTGATTGACACCCCCATTGACACCTCCCCGGAAGCCGCTATTTGTGTTTTGGTCTTTTTATATGGCCTAGCGGCTTGGTTCAACACCCGCATTCCTGACACAGGTGTTGAACTGATTCCGCTCAAGGCCAATGAGCAGCATTCCTTGGGCTACCACTTGCTGGCCTTGGTGCCCGATTTTTGGCAGTGCAACCAACGCTTGTGGCGCGATAAGTTGGGCCAAATTTCCTTGGCCACCACCACCTTGTTTTGGGGTGCGAGCGGCAACTTGCGTTACATCGTTCTGGCATGGAGCGCGGTGGCCTTGGGCTACACCACCACCCAAGCGTCTTCTTTGGTGGGTGTCATCGCCATAGGCACCGCTGTGGGCGCGGTGGTGGCTTCGATGCGCACAAGTTTGGCAGATGCGCCCCGCTTGATGTTCTTGGGCATAGCCATGGGCTTGCTGGTGCTGGTGATGAATTTCATCGACAACGTTTGGGTTGCCGCGCCGTTTTTCATTTTGCTGGGTGGCTTGGGCGGGTTTTTGGTGGTGCCCATGAACGCCTTGCTGCAACACCGAGGCCACAACCTGATGGGTGCAGGTCGCTCCATCGCGGTTCAAAACTTCAATGAACAGGCCTGTATCTTGGCGCTGGGTGGCTTGTATGCGGCGGCATCAGCAATGGGCTTAAGTGCCTTCAACGCCATCATTTGCTTTGGCGTTATCGTGGCGGGCAATATGTGGCTGATACAGCGCTGGCACCAAAGCAACTGCAAACACCACGCCCAAGAGGTGGAGCGCTTGCTCGATATCGCCCGCCAAGACCCCTCCCACTGAAGCCATGACAAGCTCTTGGGGGCCTGTGCTGGGCCTGCTTTTCAATGCCCTGGTGTTTGGTCTGAGTTGGTGGCCCTTGCGCGAGATGCAGGCGCTGGGCCTGCACCCTTTGTGGGCCACCGCTTTCATGTACGGCTTTGCTTGTGTTTGCATCACGGTGCTGCGTCCCCGTACTTGGCGCAGCTTGTTGGAACACCCCGCGCTGTGGTGGCTTTTTTTGGGCTCTGGTTTGACCAATTTGGGTTTCAACTGGGCCGTTACCTTGGGCGATGTGGTGCGGGTGGTGCTGCTTTTTTACACCATGCCCGCTTGGTCGGTGTTGTTTGCTTGGTTGCTGTTGGATGAGCGCCCCACCCGCTGGTCTCTGCTGCGCTTGGCGCTGGCCTTGTGCGGCGTGGCGCTGGTGCTGAAAACCCCCGAGATGGATTGGCCTTGGCCCGCTTCAGCCATGGACTATTTGGCGCTTTTAGGCGGCGCCAGCTTTGCCCTGAACAACGCCATGCTGAAAAAGCTGTCCTACCTGCCCGAAACCGATCGCATGGCGGGCATGTTTGGCGGGGGCATGGCCTTGACCGCATTGGCTGCACTGGCGGGCGCGCCGTCTGGCTTGGTCGTTTGGCCACAAGACTATGCATGGTGGCCCTATGCCTTGGCCTTGGCTGTATTGCTGCTGGCCTCTAACCTGAGTTTGCAGTTTGGGGCGGCGCGTTTGGCGGCCAGCACCACCGCCTTGGTGATGCTGTCGGAGATTGTGTTTGCCACGCTTTCGTCGGTGGCGCTGGGCGCCTCGGAACTCAGCACACGCAAGCTGGTCGGCGGCTTGCTGATTGTCCTAGCAGCAGCTTTAGCGGCTTGGCCCAGCAGGGACAAGCCAGATTAGCGACAATGGCTTGCTAAATTGTGGAGAAAACACATGTCAACTGTTTATGATTTTGAAGCCCAATCCATCGATGGCCACACGGTGGCGCTCAGTGCCTACCAAGGCAAAGTGATGTTAATTGTCAACACCGCCAGCGCCTGTGGCTTCACGCCTCAGTTTGCGGGGCTGGAAAAATTGCACCAAGAATTTGCCAGCCAAGGCTTGGTGGTACTGGGCTTTCCCTGCAACCAGTTTGGCAGCCAAGACCCTGGCAGCAATGAAGAAATCGGTGCTTTCTGCCAAAAGAACTATGGCGTGTCGTTTCCGATGATGGCCAAAACTGAGGTGAACGGCGCTCAAGCGCACCCGCTGTACCAATGGCTCAAGGGCCAGGCGCCTGGCGTGCTGGGCAGCGAGGGCATCAAATGGAACTTCACCAAATTCTTGGTCTCCAAAGATGGCACAACCGTCACGCGCTATGGCTCAATGGACACCCCCGCCTCGGTCAGCAAAGACATTACCGCCGCCTTAGCTATTTAGGTACTTTTGCTGCCAATGAGCAGTACTTTAGGTTTTAAAACCACCGAGCCTTGGTTATCATGCAGTTATGCATGCTTTGGCTGGATTTTTTGCCCGACACTGGCCCAATGATTTATTGAGTCAGCGTCACTTTATTTTGCGCTGTTATATCTGCGTAGCCTTGCTGATCATTGGCGGCTTTTGTTTTCTTGCCAGTCCTTTTGAACAAATTCCCTTAAGTCTGCTGACCATGGCCGCAATGTCATTGATCAGCGTTGTATATGTCTGGCGCAAATGGCCCGTGGCCGCGGTCACCCACGCTTTGCTGGCGGCGTGCTTCTCGCTCGTTTACATCAGCTGCATGAACACCGGTGGCTTGGCCTCGCCACAAATCCTGTGGCTGGGCATTTTGCCCCTGCCCTGCTTGGTATTGATGGGTTTCAAAGAAACTTTTATATGGGTGGCTGTGGTGATGAGCGCCATTGGCAGCTTGTTTACCTTGACGTTTTTTGGGTATTTGCCTAGCGATTTTGCTTTCAAAGAACAGCATCTCAATTGGGCGGCGATCTCTTTGATGTGCATGGCGGCCAATGTGTTTTGGGTACCCGTGTTTTATTACGTATTGAACAAACAGCAATTGGTCAGTCTGAAGGAAAGAAACTTTGAGCTCGAAGGTAGCCGACAGGATTTGCTGAAATCAGAGGCCTATAAAGACGAATTTGTGGCGGCTGTTGGTCACGAATTGCGCACCCCCATGAACGCTATTTTGGGTTTCAACGATGTGTTACTCAAAAGCATGCAGCTTGACCCCAAAGATTTGGAAACGGTTAGGCTGATTCGCCAGTCCACGGACAAGTTGCTGAAGTTGATCAACCAGATTTTGGATTTTTCCCAACTCCAAGCCGGTCGCTTGGTGCTCAACCCCGCACCTGTCAGGGTGTCCGATACCTTGGCGCAATGCCGCGCCACCTTCTTACCCGCCCCACACAGCCCGGTCAGCTTGGTCACCGAACTCGACCCCAGCATTCCCGACTGGGTCAGCTTGGATGCGTTGCGGGTGAAAGAGGTGCTGTGCCAGTTGCTTGACAACGCTTTCAAGTTCACCGCCCACGGTGAAGTACTGCTGCGCTTGACCCGCCAAGAAAACGAATTGCTGTTTGAAGTCATTGACAGCGGCAGTGGCATCCCCAAAGAATTGCAAGAACACATCTTCAAGCGTTTTGAACACGCCGACCAAGCCACGCTGCGCCAATTTGGCGGCACCGGTTTGGGCTTGGCCATCTCCAAGCAGATGGTGGCTTTGTTCGGCGGCAGCATAGGCCTAGAAAGCACGCTGGGCCATGGTTCGAGGTTTTGGTTCAGTGTGCCTTTGGTGGCCTGTGCCGCGCCTGCATCACACGCACTCAGCATCCATGCGCCAGACCTGAGCAACTACGCGATGCGCATCTTAGTGGTGGACGACAACCCGGTCAATTTGCAAGTGGCCCGCTATATGTGCCAAAGCATTTGGCCTTTAGCCGACATCGTTGACACCGCCAGCGG
Source organism: Bordetella parapertussis (assembly GCA_945899335.1). Taxonomy (GTDB): domain Bacteria; phylum Pseudomonadota; class Gammaproteobacteria; order Burkholderiales; family Burkholderiaceae_C; genus Limnohabitans. The sequence goes on along the minus strand of CAMDIP010000061.1, from coordinate 2,805 downwards.
CCCTGAGTCACTTGAGTTGTTGCAGCAGTCGCAGTTCGATGTGGTGTTGATGGACATGTTCATGCCCGGCATGAATGGCCCTCAAGCGTGTCAAGCCATACGCCAGCAGTTGCTCGATCCCATCTGTCATATCCCCGTGATTGGCTTGACCGCCAGCACCCACACCCAAGACCGTCAACAATGTTTGGAGGCGGGCATGAATGAGGTCTTGCCCAAACCCATGGACAAAGCCAGCTTGGCCGCCACCGTCAACAGCTTGGTACATGCCGCCATGTCCGCCAAAACCAACCATGCCATCTGAGCAAGCCGCCACCTTCAAATCAACTTGGTGGGAAATCGTCCTGCCCACTTGGTTGCCTGAGAAATTTCGCACCACCCACCTAGGGCCTTTTTTGATCATCGTGTGGGCCATTTCTATGGGGCTTTTTTTGCTGTCATTTCTCAGTCCCAACACAGCCTCGCAGACCACCTTGCTGCTCACAGCTTGCGCATTTTTGGTATTGAGTGGTGCCGCCATCATGGGCCTGCCCGTGGGTGTGGCGGTACACATTGGCTTGGTCATCAGCAGCTTGCATTTGCTCAACGAGGCTTTTCATTCAGGCGGCATGTTCTCGGTGGCCATGGGCTGGTTTGCCTTGCTGCCGTTGCTCCCCCTTTTTGCGATTGGCGTGGCCCATGCGGTGGCATGGTTTATCGTGTCCTTGATTTGTTATGCAGGTGTTTGGTGGGCAAGCGCCGAGGGTTGGTACCCGCAGCAGTTCACCACCAACAGCGCCATTCAACTCTACAGTGGCATGAGCTACTTGATGAATTGCTTGATCATGCTGGGCTTGCCGCTGTTGTCTGAACGGGTATTTCAAAACAACCTTGAGCGCACCCATGCCCATGAGCAAGAGTTGTTGAAACTGCGCGCCGATTTGCTGCGCTCACAAAACTTCAAAAACTCTTTCATCTCTACCCTTAGCCATGAATTGCGAACCCCTTTGAATGCCATATTGGGCTTTAACGATTTGCTCGTCGGCTCCTTAAAAAACAACCCACAGGCCTTGTCTTTGGTCAAGTTGTCACACCAGGCCGGCGAACACCTGCTGACAGTGATCAACGATGTGCTGGATTTTTCCCAAATGCAGATGGGGCACCTCAATATCAACCCAGAGCCATTTGAGCTGCGCACGACCGTCAACAGCGCCTTCAAACTGTTCGAGCAAAAAGTCGACAGCATGGACATTGATTACCGCTTGTGCGTGGCGGACGATGTCCCTGTCACCATCATCACCGACCGCCACCGCTTGACGCAAGTGCTGGTCAATCTGTTGGGCAATGCCATCAAGTTCACCCACAAGGGTTCGGTGAGTCTGCGGGTAAGGCGCAAAGGCGCATCGCTGTTGTTTGAAGTGCAAGACTCCGGCATTGGCGTGGCAGCTGACCGCATCGAGAAAATTTTTGAACGCTTTGAGCAAGCCAATGTGCAAACCGCCAGTTTGTACGGCGGCAATGGTCTGGGCTTGTCGATTTGCCACCAACTGGTGCAACGCTTGGGCGGCACCATGGGGGTAGAGAGTCAACTCGGCCAAGGCTCGCTTTTTTGGGTGCGCTTGCCCTTGCTTGAAGCGCCAGCACCAATGCCTGCCTTGGCCTCCACACAAAGCAGCCGGCATTGGCAAGAGATGCGATTGCGGTTTTTAGTGGTCGATGACCATCCCGTTAACCGCTTACTGGCGTGCAACATCGTGCAGGCGCAATGGCCCAAAGCCTATCTGTGTCAGGCCAGTCACGGCCAAGAAGCCTTGGCGTGTTTGCACCGCGAGCCTTTTGATTTGGTCTTGATGGACATGGTCATGCCCGAGATGGACGGCATCGAGGCCACAGCGCATATCCGTCAACATATGCAGCCGCCCATGCAGCAAGTGCCTGTGATTTTGCTCACCGCCAATGTCAACGCCCAAGACCATCTGCGTGGCCTTCATGCGGGTATCAATGCCTTGATGGTCAAGCCTTTTGACCGTTCCAAGCTTTGCGCTTTGATTGAAGAGCAACTTCTGACCTCAGCAACGTTTTTACAGCGCTTGGCCCAAGAACGCTAAGCCGTCTCCAAGAACGCTACAACACCGCGTCCACCACCTCCACCCAATGCCGCACCGGCACATCGGTGCCGCTTTGCAAATGGGTGATGCAGCCAATGTTGGCGCTCAAGATGGCACTGGGCTGCATTTCGCTCAAGTGGCCCAACTTGCGGTCGCGCAACTGGGTGGCGATGGTGGGTTGCAACACGCTGTAGGTGCCCGCCGAGCCGCAGCACAAATGCGCCTCGTTGCTGGCGACACGCACCTTGAAACCCAAGCTGCTCATGTGGGTCTCCACACCGCCTTTGAGTTGCTGGCCGTGCTGCAAGGTGCAAGGCGGGTGAAACGCGAGTTGCCCTTGGGCTAGGGCTTTTTCAGGGCGAATGCGCTGCTGCAAGGTCGGCATCAAGTGGGGCAGCAATTCGCTCAGGTCTTTGGTCAGTTCGCTGATGCGGGCGGCTTTCTCGGCGTATTGCGGGTCGTGGCGGAAGATGTGGCCGTAGTCTTTGACGGTGACGCCACAACCCGAGGCGTTCATCACGATGGCTTCGACACCTTGCGCCACATGCGGCCACCAAGCGTCGATGTTGTTCTTCATTTGGACATGGGCCGCGTCTTGGTCGTTCAGGTGGAACTTCACGCCGCCACAACAACCCGCCAGCGGTTCGACCACGGTTTGAATGCCACAGGCGTCCAGCACCCGTGCGGTGGCGGTGTTGATGTTGGGGCTCATGGCGGGCTG